>CAYPUH010000233.1:0-7399 GCA_964413725.1 uncultured Cytophagia bacterium | reverse complement strand
TAGCGGACGCGAGAAACGAAGCTAGAATCTAGCACGCGGTCATGACGGAAGCTCAGATCCAGCCGAAATGTTTTTAGAAAAGCGGACGCGGGCTCGTTGTAGATTATTGCGACGGCTGCCCATCCGTGTTGTTTGCGGGTTACTGTGGCCATTTGTTGAGAATTTTCGTCATCGCTTACTCTGCGCTGATGATGAAAGTCGAGATGATTGTGCTCAAATTGATAGCTTGCAAATCCCGTCACAGGGCCCAGGTCAAGGCCTTTTTGGATTTTAAGGTGCGTGGCGTCATTGTCCCATTCGCGGTTCAACTCGATGAGCGTATACGTCATAGCCTGCTCCTGTGACAGTTGTCGGTAAGAAACCGACAGATCCCAATCGGATGATGAACCGATTGCACCCTGATAGCGAACGGATCCCAGCGTATTTTCAGTTGTTTGAGTTTCTCTGTCATATCTATTGTCAAAGTCCAGTGAATTGAACAACCCCATTATGCTGAGTCGATCGGGGTTCCGGTCAGGCTTGTGATTTAAATCCATCGCGACATTCAAGGTGTGGTGGCTGGAATGGTTGGTTAATGATTCCTGGTCGGTACGATGTCCGGCAAAGTATCGTTTGTATTGGTTTTCGTGATAACCATAACTGGCATGAACAGGGCCGATTTTTTGAGCTGTCTGAAGACCAAAATTTTCCGTATTATACGTACCGGATTGAACCACTGCCCGAAGGTGATACTGATGTTCAAAACGGGGAACAATATTGATCACGCCGGAAAATGCCTCCGGTCCATAAAGCGTTGTTTGTCCTCCTTTAATGACCTCCATATGGCTCAGGTCCGCAAGCTGTATGGTGGACAAGTCAAAGGTATGGTCCAAAGCGTTGTTGAGTTTGACGCCGTTGTAAAGAACCACAACGTCCTCGGGGTTCCCTCCTCTCAGCGAGATGGTTTTCTGACCGCTGAGCTCTTCCTCAACCTGGATGCTGGATTCGGTTTGAAGATAATCCCCGGCATCTGTAAACCCCTGCGTTTCGATGGGTTTGGCTTCCAGAACGGTTACCGCAAGGGGCAGGTCTTTGCGAATATCCATCACAGCGCGCTGTCCCTTGCCGATAACCTCTATACCCTCGAGAGGAATGATTCGGGGTTGAAGATAGACGGATTCGCCAGACTGGATGGAATCCAGGGAGAGGCGTTTTTCTTTATAAGCGATGTGGCGAAAGACCAGAACCGGAGAGGCTATTGTATCCGGAATTTCAAGTGTAAAAAGTCCGCGAATGGTCGTAACCGTACCGATTTGGGTGTTCTCGACAAAGATATTGACATCCCGGATCTCTTCATGAGTATTGAGGTCGCGAACCGTCATAGAAACGGTTGCTGTGGATGCGTACCCCTGGATTTCCAAACAGGCCAACAGGATCCCGACCACCATAAATAAACAGTTTGGTTTCATTTTTCAACACCTCAACGTATCTGACTGATTAGAGAAGAGAGGGGGCTTTTGCGTGTATCACTGGATTCTTCGCTGCGTCACACCGATCCCCCACATGCCCCTACAATGATTTCGTCACCATTCGTGTGAAACGATCACTATCCGTAGACAAGACTGCAACCGATACATTTTTTCAGAGTCTTTTAAAAATGCCTGGCTCAGGGGTGTCCGGTTTGTCAACCGGACACCCCTGAGCCAGGGTATCTACTTACAAGTAATAACTTTTTATGGCTTTGTCAATTAAAAAGATAAAGCCTGGCAGGGAATCAGGTTAACAATTTATGCCGGTTTGAGCTCAAAGGGTTCACGGGGGGTATGCAGCACCGAGGAGCTGCGGTATGGACGGATATCTCCAGAAGAAAAGCATTTATCCCGGATTCAGTGCGAAGCACCAAATCCGGGATAAATGCAATATGATTATTTTACCAATTGGGTGAAACAACCGTTAGTTTTAAATAGAACATAATCATAACGATAGTTTTTGTTGGATTCTGTTAATACAGAATCCAGGTTTATGAATGACAAAAAGGTATTGCATGTTTTTTTGAAATTTATTACCTTTCTTTTCGCTATTTTTGAGGGCGTAGCTCAGTCGGTAGAGCAGCGGCCTTTTAAGCCGTCGGTCGTGGGTTCGATTCCCTCCGCCCTCACATTGTTTGCGCCTATAGCTCAACTGGCAGAGCAACTGACTCTTAATCAGTAGGTTCGGGGTTCGATTCCCTGTAGGCGCACCCGTGGGCTGGCCATCTTGGTTGGCCCTTTTTTGTTTCTTTCCTGTTTTCTATCCGTAAAACTGCTCTTTTGTTGTTATTATATAGGTGACTGACAATTCGGGACTTTTGTAACCGGTCAAAATTCTAGAATTGAAATCACCAGTGCGGCACCGCTACACCGGTTTTTGCTTTGTTTTATCCGTTTATTATCATTCTGAAAGTGTAATATGGATAACTCTGATTCTGTTCTTGTTTCGGTCGTAATTCCTTCTTATGATCAACAGCATGTCATTTTCGATGCCCTGGAGTCGGTTTGCCAACAGGAAACTGACTTTAACTATGAAATTCTGGTTGTTGAATCGACCGGAGATGATACTGCTGATCGCATCCGACAGAAATACCCCAATATCATTGTGATTGAATTGACCCATCGCGCCTATCCGGGAACCGCAAGAAATTATGCCATCAAACGAGCCCGGGGACGGTATATCGCTTTCACAGATACAGATTGTATAGCAGATCGTCATTGGCTTTCCAGGCTGGTTTCAGCCCATGAGAGAGGATTCAGTGTCGTGGGAGGACAGATTTTAAACGGCACCCCTCACTCTATGTTCGGTACTCTGGATTATCTGCTGGAGTTTAGCGAGTTTATCAACAAAAGACCCCATACCCGGCTTGAATATTTTCCAACCTGCAATGTTTCCGTTGCGAAAGAATCTTTTGAAAAGTATGGTCTTTTTCCGGATCAAATCAAAGGAAGTGACCACCTGTTGTTAAGACGTATACACAGCCAGGGAATATCGCTGTATTACGATCCCTCGGCGGTAATCTGGCATCGCAATCGACAGCTCTATATCAAAATAGCACGCAACCAATATCAACTGGGTTATGGTGCGGCGATCAGTCGTTACAAGCATACGCTCAGTGGCAGTTTTCTGATTCGCCAGCCTTATTTGATTTTGTTCCTACCGCTTGCTCGAATGGCGAGAATCACAAAACATCTTTTCATCAACAATAGACGTCAGGGTTTTTTGTTTCTGGTTCAGAGCCCTCTGGCATTAACCGTATTGGTGATTTATACCATCGGATTTTGGCGAGGTCGTAAAGATGTGTTACAGGGGGATAAAAATAAAAAGGCTGCAATCCCGGGCAGGCGGTAGGAATTACAGCCAATTTGTACTGGCAGGAAAAATCAGTGTGCTGGAATTGAACATCGTTCAACCCTATTTTATCATATAAAGAGTTGAGGGGAAAAGCAAGAGAAAAAAAGCTTATTTTGCCCGATAATGATTGGTGATCGGCATTCTGCGGTCCTTTCCAAACGCCCGGGACGTGATTTTGATGCCCGGAGCCGCCTGGCGTCGCTTGTATTCATTGATATCTACCAGCTTTGCAACCTCTTTTACCATGTTTTTTTCAAATCCCTCGGATACGATCTCCTTCACCCCCATCTCCAATCCCACATATCGTTCCAGAATATCATCCAGAATATCATAGGGAGGTAAAGAATCCTGATCGGTCTGATCCGGTCGGAGTTCGGCCGAGGGGGCCTTTTCAATGATAGCTCGCGGAATCCTTTCGGTTCCCGCCTTTTGATTGACCCGTTCGCTCAACTGATATACTCTGCCTTTAAAGACATCCTTCAGTGGAGAAAACCCTCCCACCATATCCCCATAGATCGTCGAGTATCCCACACTGATTTCGCTCTTGTTGCCGGTGGCCAGCACGAGCCACCCGTATTTGTTCGACAGGGCCATCAACAGATTGCCACGAATTCGGGCTTGTAGATTTTCCTCGGTCACATCCATATCCAGATCCTTGAAAAACGGCGAGAGATCCTCAATATAGCGATCATATATGCTTCTGATGGCAATGATCTCAAAGTGAATGCCCAGATTTCTGGCGAGCTGTCTGGAATCCTCCACACTGCCAGAAGAAGAATAGTGCGATGGCATGGTTACTGTATGAACGTGATCCGGACCCAACGCATCGGTTGCCAGAACTGCCACCAGTGCGGAGTCGATTCCTCCACTGAGCCCCAATGTGACATCTGAAAATCCATTCTTATAGACATAATCCCTCAATCCCAGAACCAGGGCACTGTAAACCTCTTCATGAGTGTCCAGTCCCGGTATCCGGTGAGGCGATGTTGGTCTCGATGACCGTGCGTTCGACAGAGAGGCCGGAACGTGAGTATGATCCATGTCAGGAAAACGTTGGGAAAAGCTGCTGGCATCATCTTCCGGATACCGTGCGGACGACTTGCCTATTTCCGTATCCAGGTCATGAATCACGAGGTCGGTTTGAAACGCCGCTCCTTCCGCGACCAGCTGTCCGTCCGAAGTGGCGATGAGGCTCTGTCCATCAAAGACCAGTTCATCCTGACCTCCTACGAGGTTGACGTATGCGACAACAGTACCCGTTCGTTGCGCCCGTGCCGTTATCAAGTCTCTTCGTTCCCTGCCTTTGTCAAAATAGTAGGGGGATGCGGATATATTTAACAGGATATCCGCGCCTCCGACGATGGCCTCTGCTTCTACAATATTGTCTTTCACCCAGATGTCTTCACAGATACTGATTCCAATTTTTGTTTCACCAAAATGAACCACCATGGGCCGGCTACCGGACCGGAAATATCGTTCTTCATCAAAGACGCTATAATTGGGCAAATTGACTTTATGATATACCCCCTGCACCATACCGTTGGCGATAAATGCGGCCGCATTATATCGTTGACCCTCCCGGCGATCGACAAATCCCACAACACCCGCAATGTCGGTAAATTCTTTTGTCAGTGTCTGGAACCAGGAGTCCTGGTCGTTTAAAAATTGGTTCCTTAACAACAGATCCTCGGGAGGATAGCCGGTGAGCGAGAGTTCCGGGAACGCAATCAGATTGCACTCTTTTGAATGCGCGGTCCGGACCGCTTGTCGTATGGTTTCGGCATTTGCTTCCAAATCACCCACTATGGTATTGATCTGTGCCAGGGCGACACGCAATCGGGTTTTCATCAATTCCTCCTCGTCAGGGGTGTGAGGTCTGACAGCATTTGAACCGTCCTGAAACCAATGCTT
Organism: uncultured Cytophagia bacterium; assembly: GCA_964413725.1. GTDB lineage: Bacteria > Zhuqueibacterota > Zhuqueibacteria > Residuimicrobiales > Oceaniaggregativiventaceae > CAYPUH01. The sequence goes on along the minus strand of CAYPUH010000233.1, from coordinate 2,125 downwards.
CTCATACCCTCTTATCAAATCGTCTGCAATACGCAGATTTTAATATACTATACTTTCGGTCCTTGTTCAACAGCTAATCCATCCAATTCATTTCCCGGCTTGTGACCATTAGAACCCACGCATTACCGATTCGATTCCGGGCGTCTACCGGCTATCGGTAGTGCGACAAAACAATTGATTTTTTACGAGCTAGTTTGTACTTTAATTGCCTTGTGCATGCTATTGCTGTTTGATTCCAATCCAACATCCATTTTTGTGATAAAGACGGAGTTTGTCATGACTCGTTATCTGGTGACTGGCGGTGCCGGTTTTATCGGCAGTAACTTTATTCATTATATGCTGAAAAAATACGGGCATTCTGTTGATATTATCAACCTGGACAAGCTGACATATGCCGGGAATCTGCAGAATCTGAAAGATGTTGAAAATGCCCCCAATTACACCTTTGTTCACGGGGATATTTGTGATAAAAACATTGTCGGCCAATGGATGCCTGGGGTGGATGTGGTGGTCAATTTTGCAGCCGAGAGCCATGTGGATCGGTCCATCGGCACCCCCGAGGATTTTATTCGCACCGATGTGTTTGGTGCGTTTGTGTTACTGGAAGCCTCTCGTCAGCATGGAATCAGCAAGTTTATTCAGATCAGTACCGATGAGGTCTATGGGAGTATCCAGGACGGCTCCTTTTCAGAACATGATATTCTGGAACCCTCCAGTCCCTATTCAGCTTCGAAAGCAGGTGCCGATCGGTTGGCGTTTTCCTATTACAAGACCTATGATCTGCCGGTGGTGATCACCCGATGCAGCAACAATTATGGCCCCTATCAGTACCCGGAAAAACTTATCCCCCTGTTTGTGACCAATGCGATCGAAGACAAATCCCTGCCGATTTATGGTGACGGATTGAATGTGCGTGACTGGATCTATGTACTCGATCATTGTGACGCGGTCGACTTTGTGGTTCAGCATGGAGAGAACGGTCAGGTTTATAATATCGGTGGCGGGAATGAGCGCACCAACCTGGAGATCACTGATACGATTATCAAAACCCTGAAAAAGAGCGATTCGTTAAAGACATTTGTACCCGATCGGTTGGGCCACGATCGACGTTATTCTCTGGATACCCGGAAACTTGTACAGATGGGATGGCAACCCCGATTTTCCTTTGATGAGGCGATTGCTGAAACCATTCAGTGGTATCTCGACAATGAAGCATGGTGGAAACCGCTCAAAACCGGTGAGTATCTGGAATATTACAAGGCAAACTACAAGCAGGTACTCTAATACCATCCGGTCCACGATCGGTTCTTTCAGGGACCGTATAATAGTTCGAGACATACCCTGTAACCAGACCCTCGCGAGCGTCTCCCCGATGGTTTGAACACTTTGGAGGCATGGTGAAAGTCGTTAATGTGGTGGGTGCCAGACCCAACTTTATGAAAATTGCTCCGATCCACCGCCGTATGCAGGCGTCATCCCGTCTGGAACCGGTTTTAATCCATACCGGCCAGCATTATGACGAAAAAATGTCGCAAACGTTCTTTTCCGAATTGGGGATGCCTGAACCGGATTTGTATTTGGGAGTGGGTTCCGGTTCTCATGCCCGCCAGACAGCGGCTGTGATGACCGCTATTGAAGAGGTGCTGGTGAACGACCCACCGGATTGGGTTGTTGTGGTCGGGGATGTCAACTCTACACTGGCTGCCTCTCTGGTCGCGTCAAAACTCTGCATACCCGTGGCACACGTTGAGGCCGGACTCCGTAGCCAGGATCGCTCCATGCCGGAAGAGATCAACCGGGTGGTGACAGATTCCATTTCCGAGCTGCTCTTTGTCTCTGAACCGAGTGGATTGAAACACCTCAAAGAGGAGGGCGCTGCTGACGAAAAGATTCATTTCGTTGGCAACGTTATGATCGATTCTCTTGTGGAACATCAGAGAATGGCGGAGCGATCCACGATTCTGGATCGTCTCGGCCTGGGTTCGGGTGACTATGTACTGATGACACTCCATCGCCCTTCCAATGTAGATGACAAGATCGTTCTCAACAACATTCTCAATGCTGTGCAGGAGATCCAAACAGAACTGCCCGTCATTTTTCCCCTGCATCCCCGCACCGCTCTTCG
>CAYPUH010000232.1:0-7414 GCA_964413725.1 uncultured Cytophagia bacterium | reverse complement strand
ACAAAGAAAATCACATAAAAAGGATAGTCGACGCGATGCGCAGCTTCAAAGATGTCTTTATATTTGGGCGACGCGTTGGTGATCGTCATACCCAGGGCAAAGCTGCATAGAAACAGATCCAGATGCAACAGGCTACACAGTCCCACCGTGAAGATTATGGACCCCAGAAATAAAAGCTTCAGGTCCCGCATACTTTCCAGCCATTGACCCAACACACTGATGCCGAAACCGATAACGCCGCCCAATGCCAGAGGGGCGAACAGGGTGATGATCAACGATGAACCCATGTCCAATAAATAGTGGCTGCTGATGATGAATGCGAGAATGGAAATGAGGTTGTTCAATCCGACAAGAGCCAAAACCAGATCTGTAATCGGTCCCTCGGACTCGTATTCTCGAACGACCAAAAGCGTCGCAGCCGGTGCCGTTGCCACTGCCAGGATACCCAGGAAAAGGCTCATTTGGGCGGCACCGCTCCATTGTGACAGCTCGGCAGGCAATTGAGAATAGCCCCAGGCCACCAGTATCAGAAATGCTGAAATGCCGACCAACAGAAAGGTCATTGCCGTTTCCGTTGCCGAGTGGATCAACAGACCCCGTCCCGAGCGCTTCAGAGAGCGGCTTTGAAACTGACCTCCGATGGACACCATGATCATGGCCAGGGCGATATCGCTCAGCATGCTCAGATGATCCAAACAGTTCGCGTTGAGTATGGATGGCAGTCCTGCGATCAGGGGCAAAAGTGGACCCAGAATCAACCCAACCAACAGATATCCCGTGACCTTGGGAATATGAAGTCGGGTCATGACACGGTCCATCAAGAGCGCTACCAGATAGGCACCGCCCAGGGCCATAAGGGTGTATCCGAGTGGCTGGATCACATTTTGTCCTCTCTGTTTGCCCGTAGCTATCTTTTTCTGGAGAGAAATTGTTCTCGAACGCTCTATAACCCGGGGTGATCCAATGCCCTGTCGGGTTAAGTTGATTTGAAAATATGAAAAAACCGAACAATACACAAGTATAAAGCAGTGAATCGGCAACGCTGACAGAGTGGTTCTTTCTATACGGGGTTCAGGACCCCGAGAACCGTCCTGTTGTATCCGTTCCAGGAGAGCTCGATCCGTTCCCCCTTATTCACTCTAGAGACATTTTATTTGGAATTGTGGACATCTTTGTTACATTATGCGAATATGTTGCTGAGCAAGCGATAGACGTCGTCCAGGAAGAGTTTTCACCCCATCTCCATGGAGTGTAACGCATGACCAAAACGACCCAGATGAAAACCGAACCGAATCCCTTTTACCGCTGGACTGTTCTTTTGTTTATTAGCCTGGCCATGTTTGGGAATTATTATGTGTATGACAGCATCAGTCCTTTGGCTGATTTGCTAAAGTCCCAACTCGCTTTTTCTGATAAAGACATTGGTCTTTTGAATGCGATATACAGTCTGCCCAATATTATCATGGTCTTTATCGGTGGCATTATCATCGACAGGATTGGAGCCAAACGCGCCTCGTTTCTGTTTGCTGTCTTTTGTATGGCAGGTGCGATTGTCACAACCCTTCAAGGTCAGCTGGCAATCATGGCCGCCGGCCGGTTAATTTTTGGTCTGGGTGCAGAATCCCTGATTGTGGCCATCACCACTGTGATCGCCAAATGGTTCAAGGGCAAGGAGCTCTCCTTCGCTTTTGGTCTAAATCTCACCATCTCCCGGCTGGGAACCTTTGCTGCTTTGAATTCGCCCAGTTGGGCAGAGTCCTTTTATGTGAACTGGCAGCAACCTCTGCTGATCTCTGTGGCTGCCGCAATGGTTTCATTGCTTTCTGTGGTGATCTATTTTTCTCTGGAATCCTCGGCCGAACGACGCTATACACTCGGTCAGGCCGATGATGTGGACAAGATTACAATTTCGGATGTGACCCGTTTGAACGTCTCCTTTTGGTTTGTTTGCTTGTTGTGTGTAACGTTTTACTCTGCCGTATTTCCGTTCCAGACATTTGCGGTAAAGTTTTTTCAGGAACATCATGGAATCAGCCGTTCTCTGGCTGGCTTTACCACGAGCATCATTATTTTCTTTTCCATGGTGGGAACCCCTTTGTTTGGACTTTTTATCGACAAGATCGGCCGTCGTGCCAGTTTGATGATGTTTGGTTCCCTGCTGTTGGTTCCCGTTTATTTGATGCTCTATTATGGTCCCATGCCGCATCCAGCCTTTATTATGGCGTCACAGGTGATGTCCCCGTTAAATGTTACGTTTTTATACTGGCCATTGGCATGGTTCAACCCCATCTTGCCCATGATTCTCATGGGGGTGGCGTTTTCTTTGGTACCGGCTGCCATGTGGCCATCTGTGGCTCTGATCGTCAAGGAAAAACGATTGGGAACGGCATATGGTTTGATGACCATGATACAGAACATCGGACTGGCCGGTTTTAACCTCGCCATTGGGGTGGCCAATGATGCGACGGCGGGATATGCAGCCGGAATGTGGATTTTTTCCATACTGGGTTTTGCCGGTATGTTTTTTTCGTATCTTCTGAAACGCATGGATGAACGATACAGTAAACATGCACTAGAGTTTTCAACGCTCGAACATCCCATTGTCCAGGATATGTGAGCCCAAAGCGTTTTTAATCCCGGGCTATGGAGGGGCCAAACTCGGTGGAGTTCGGTCTGTAACGTGCCGAGAGGAATGATGTATGGATTTTGAGTTTTCTCTTGCCGATATGCATTGCGACACTGCGCTCTCTGTCGCTGCCGGCAATGATCTTGATGATGCCACCCTGCAAGTCAATCTTCCGGATATGAAGCGTGCTGGCATGGGATTGCAGGTTTTTGCTCTGTATGTTCCACCCGCGATTCCAAGTGGGCATCGTATGGAGTTTGTCAAACGGGTGTTGGACCGATTTCAGAATAATCTGAGCCTGCATTCCAACGAGGTTCGGTTATGTACCACTGCCGGTGATATCCGGGCTGCGCGGGAACAGAATAAAATTGCCGCGCTTTTGTCCGTGGAAAATGGCAATGCTATAGAGGATGATCTGGACAACCTTCAGGTGCTCTATGATCTGGGTATCCGGCTGATGACGCTGGTGCATGCCCGCAGCAATGACTGGATTGTCTCCAGCTCGGATTCCAGTCCAGCTTTTGATGGCCTGAGTGATTTTGGCCTGGAGGTGGTGGATACCATGAATGAGCTGGGCATGATTATCGATTTGTCTCATGCGCACAATAGCGCGGTGGAAGCCGTGCTGGGACGTTCGTCTGATCCTGTTACCGCGTCTCATTCCTGCGCGTATTCTCTTTGTCCGGTGTCCAGGAATTTAAAGGATGATTATATTGAAGAGATCGCCAGACGCGACGGAGTGGTGGGAGTCAATTTGTATCCTGGTTTTCTCGATCTGGATTATTTTCAGTATGCCCGAAATCATGCCGGGGATTTATTTGCCGAGCTGAGTCGTATGGAAGACCGTGCTGGTCCCAATTTTCGGGAACTGGCCTATCTTTCCGAACAGTTTCGCAAACAATTTCAGCAGGCTGTGGGGCCCGCCGGTGTTTCACTGGAGCGATTTGCAGACCATGTGGAATATATCGTGCGTCTGGTCGGCGACCGGTCTGTGGCCTTTGGCTTCGATCTGGACGGTGTTCCGCAACTGCCGGATGGAGTCCGGAGCTGTGCGCAGCTGGGTGTATTGCCGGACCTGCTCGCCTCCCGTGGTCTGAGTCGCGAACAGGTGTTTCGCATCAGCTGGGATAATGTGGTGCGGTTGTTTGAAACGATATGCGGATAACGGTTTCGAATCCCCGACAATTTGACTCACGACATAATATCGATAATATGGTTCGCCCACTCTGCAGCCCGATCCCGCTCTCCTTCCTTTAACGGACCCTCTGAATCCCGCACAATGAATCCTTCAGGCGGAGCCATCAATTCTCCGCCTTTTTTACGCAGCTTGTCTGCCATGGGTTTGGCGGCATAGCCAAAGACCCTGATCAAGGGGGACAGGATTCTGGAATCCACATCCTCAATCGCGATTCGGGTATCAAAGGCGGCGACAGATGTGCCCTTGAGCTGTTTGGCCGGCAGGGAGGAGATAAATTTTGTAATGGCAGGGGTGGCTTTGAATCCCCGGGTGGGGGATCCCAAGATCAGGAGGTCCACTTGTGAGAGCTGACGCGGTCGTAGATCATTCACTCGGTGCAGTTCTACCTCATGAGCAGACTGCAGCGCCCCGGCAATGGCTTTTGCAATGTCCTGGGTATTGCCAAAAAACGAATCATAGATGATCAGGATTTTCATGAGACTGTTCTCTTGGTTTTGTATGCTGATTTTGAGGCAAGAGTCAGGATACGTTTTCTCTTGACTTTGGACGTTGCGATTATCTTTGTTTTACCCGAGCGTCGATGATATCATATCAATATTGTTCCAGAGTCGATGCGTAATACCGAAACGGGGTTGTTTTTACCCCTCTACCTCTGTATCAGGGGGTGGGCAATGAGGTTTAGAAATGCATCTGCGATCTTGCGAAAGTCATCTGGCCGGCTCCACATCAGGGGGTGATCACCGCAATGGGTGAGATAAATGCGGCTGTTTTTTACCTTTTGCCCCATACTGCAGATTTGCTCGTCCAGATTGGGGAGAGATCGGTCTCCCAGACTCGCTGTAAACAGGACAGGACACTGAATGTCGGAAAGGCGACCCTGAAAAACATCTCCACCTCTGTCTGCCAGTCTCAGAAGCAGATTGCTGTCCGCTTTGACCACCTCTTCCCAGTCCTCTCCGTGTGCGGTTTGCCAAAACATGACTTGTTCGGGCAATTGTGCCGAGCGGCTTTTTACTTCGGTACGCAGGGCCTGGGGAGAAAATGTTTCCACGCAGCTATCTGCGATCACAGCCTTGACCGTTTTGGGAAATTGAATCGCCATCAACAATGCCGCGATAGCTCCTCCACTTGTTCCCATCACCATGCACGTCTCACCGCCGAGATGGCAGAGCACATTTTTAGCCTGCCGTGCACCCTCGAGCCACCACGCTTCGGGCCAAACGTCCAGTCTGTCGGATTGTCCGGTGCCCGGAAAGTCCAGACTGATGGCGCGGTAGCGATCGCCGAAATACTCCAGTTCGCCCTGATGCCAGATTGATGATGCTGTGTTTCCCGGGAGGATGAACAGTATGGGGCCGGCTCCCTGTTCGCGATAGAATATTTTGCATGTGTGTTGAATATAGGGCACGGAAAAATGACCTCCTCTATGTTTGTCTCGGGTTCTACGGGGCCGAAACAGAATTTGATGGTTCCTGATTGAAGAGTTCCCTGTCGGGTAGGATGGTCTATCTGTCAGAGTGTGATCCGGGTTGTTTTATCTCCTTTGGATGTCACCGTGGCTACATTTTTCAGGATTTTGATGTTTTTGCCCTCACCGATATAGAGGGTATAGGTTCCTTGTTTAAAGACGGGTGGCGTGAAGGTGTTTCCCTGAATACGCAGGGTGTATACGGTTGTTTCATCAGAGTCATCCACAACGCGGACGACGGGGTGTGTTGATCCCTGGATGACCAGGGTCGGAAGATAGGCTGTTGGCGTGCGTCCATAATTCTCAGTCTGATGGATGGATTTCGGCCAACCCGGGTATTGGTTTGCATTTGGATCGGTGATATCCACGTTACGCGGCCAGCATTCAAAGGTGATCATTCGCGTGGGTTTATTGAACCGGATGACACCGAATCCGGCGGCTCGTGTGGTGAGTTTGTTTCCGCCATTGGGCTCTTTGGCGGGATTGGCTGCCGCCCAGCAGGTGACGCGGTTGCCCAGTCCATCCCGATGGCGACCGGTATAGTCGGGCATGCCGGGTTTGCGATTTTCCCCCGGCGTCAATGGATCCCACCAGCGGAGATAGAGATTGGCTATCGAGGGCACACAGAAAGAAAAGCAGGCATCTTCCCAGTCATCGATTCCATGGTGAAAAAGAGTGGCCAGATGCTGGTCGCCGGCGATATGAACCGCGAAACAGCGTCGAAGTTCTGCCAGCGCTTTATTTCGTCCGGTTTGCGGCCATCCATTGGAATCCAGATCCGCCTGGATTCGCCGTCCATACTTGCCGATCACATGGGCCCCACCACAAAAGATTGTCTGGGACAATACCGCTTTCATATCGGTCCCCTGCCAGTCCTGACCCCAATCATGCAGGAAGCGCAGCTGACGATCTCCCAACAGGACAGCTCCGTCCACATCCAGAGCGGCCGGATCATAGCTGGGATCGATAATCAGATCCGGACGAGTACTTTGTGGCGGAACACGCCCTTCAGGACCTGATTTGAATTTTCGATCCTCGATAATTGCGAATCCGATACGACCTAGCGTTAGATCGGTATAATAGACGCCAATACCCTGGTTCACAGGGGTCGGATCGTAAGGATCGGGAAGGTGCCATGTCTGCGCTCTTTCCACCGCTTTGACATAACGGGCCGGCATATAATAGCCACCGTCATGTCCCGCCGGTGTCTTTGATTGACGTCCACTTGCACCCCACAGATTGCCCTGACCCACGTCATGATCATCCGGAATGGTGATCACAGGTCGATTGCGTACAATGTCTGCAAAATCGCGACCAAACCGGAGCCAATAAGCCAGGTGACGGGTATGGTCGTATACCTGGTCGCCGGAAAAAAAGAGCAGATCCGGGTCCAGACGCTTGATATTTTCAACAATATCGGTGCGGGGGATGTCACCGCCATCCCGTTCATATATCGAATTGCCGGTAAAGGCGGCTACCACAATTTCATTTTGTTCAACGGGATCGTGTCGTATCAGGCCTCCATACTGAGCTTTTCCCTCCAGGGCGGTGATGCGATAGGGCCAGTCCCGGCTCATGTCCCACTCTTTGATTCGAAAATGTGCGGTCCAGGTCGAGTCTTTGGCTTTATTGCCATAAGGGTGTTGGGTGATTTGCGTTGTGGCCACGTGTGTCCACTGGTTATCCTTTTGGATGTGTAGATTCGCGAGACGGCTTTCATCCGGTTGTAGCGGATACAACTGTACCGTCATGTTCAGAATATTGTCCTGGATGGTATAGAGCGCGAAACAAATGCGGTCTTTGGGTTCCACCGATGGGATCGTAATCTCAAACTGGGCGATTGACGGTGTCATTCCTCCGCCCAAGAGATAAACGGTCATAATGAGCAAAATCAATCGATACATGGGCTTGTCGCTCCCGGAATTGAATGATAGGGTTGGTGTGGACATGTTTTTTGGTGTTTACATATGCCTGTTGTATCATAGATATTGTGGTCCTATTTGGCAAGCGAAACCATTACCCCTGTCGTGTGTTTCTTTTGTCATCATCAGAGTCGGTCTCTTTTGACTTGCCTCTCCATTTGAATACAAGAGTCGACCAGGTCTTGTCCGTGGAACAGAGT
>CAYPUH010000231.1:0-7466 GCA_964413725.1 uncultured Cytophagia bacterium | reverse complement strand
ATATGACAGTAGTCATGGGATTATTTTGGAATTCTGCCAGTGAAAAGCTGTACGGATATCACTCGACAAAAAAGGACAGAACAAGCGCTGCGGGAATCTGAGCATATTTATCACCTGACGATCGATGCCATCCAACAGATTCGCACCCATCAAAACTATTATCACCGACCTCATATAATCGCTCTCACCGCCCATGTCCTTGACGAGCAACATAGACAATCCCTCAATTCCGATATGGACGATATGGACGATAATATTCAAAAACCGATCCAGGTAACAGGTCTGACCAAAGCTCTCGAAACCTTTGCTCTCCGGTAACACAAAGCGCAAATTCCCGCAGAGTAGTCATCAAAATCCGAGAGTGGCACCGATATTGCTTTACATCCTATAGATAATATATAAATAGGAGGTTAGGTCATGTCAATTACAAAAACAGTCTTTATCACTTACGCTTTGGTTGTTGGTGTCCTGGCATCCTCTGTTTCCGCATTCGCAAGCACTCCCCTATCAGCCGGTATGCTGACCGGTTATTATAAAGGTATGGGGATCATGGCACAGTCCACCTTCTCCCCAGGATTACCCGGTTACGTTCGAGTCGCATCGGGCTATACGGCACTTGATCCGGGAAAAGAGGATAGAGTATCCCGTATTTACGGTCGGGGTGGAGCTACAGGTCGGGCCGACAAGAGCGGTTCGCTATGGGATGTTCGCGTCGATTACCTCTACCCCCTCAACTGGCCGGATCCCATGCAGACCCGGTTGTTTGCCGGCTTTCGCTATGCCAGCTACTCGGGTCTTTTTATGTACGATGCCGAGAAGCTGGAGGTGACCACCCAGGTTCAGGGATGGGGGTTTGGATTCGAAGTCGGATATCCTCTCTCTTCACGCTGGGAAATGGTGATTCAAAATGGCTGGGATTTCTATTCCGCTCCCACTCTGCGTTCCGGACAGGTGGTTTACTCACCCGGAGGTGGACAGGAAAATACTGCCAGTGGATTCACCTATGAAGAAGCCAATGATGCCATTTTCCAACCCCGTTTTGAGATTCGGTGGATGGTGGGTGTCAATATGAGGCTGGACCGCTGACCCCATTCAACACCACGCTCCTGCTCTGAAGGGAATACCTGTCTGTACAAATCGTTAGACAGAATAGAACAAACAGAACAGGAGAAGGTTGTGAAACAGCTTGAAACCGAGATTCACATCTCTGCGCCAGCTGCCAAGGTATGGAAAATACTAACCCATATACATACCTACCACCACTGGAATCCATTTATCAAAAGCATTCAGGGAACGCTGGAGCCAGGAGAGCGTATTCGGGTGCGTATTCAGCCCCCCGGTGGTAACGTCATGACGTTTACTCCCCGACTGTTGTCGGTCAACCCCGAACGTGAAATCCGATGGAAAGGACGTCTTTTACTGCCCGGCTTGTTTGACGGCGAACATCGGTTGGCTATCGAACCCCTCGATGACCAGACCGTACGATTCATACAAAGCGAAACCTTTTCAGGATTCATCGTGCCGTTAATGAAAAAACAGATCGACACCTCGATTCGAAACGGATTTGGAGCGATGAATATCGCACTCAAGAAACGGGCCGAACATCTCTCGTCAGGATCTTCATCCAAAAAATCAAGGATCTAATTGTTTACGCCGTATCATAAAGATCGTTTGGGATGTGAGATGCCGGCCAGCATCACGAATCAGATAAATGTATAACTCACTCCCATGCCCAGCAGCTGCTTGATCTGACGACTGGAGGAGAGATCCTTGTCATAGATCAGCTTTACCTGAAAGGTAAAATTAAAATAATCTGAAATCTTTGTCATCAGTTGTGTATCCCAACTGACATCGATTTCATCAAACGCCTGCAAATTTGAAAACAACTCCAGTTTGGATAACAAAAGAGTGTTGGGAGTCACATTCCAGTTAAGATCCGAAACCGATTCCATTCCCACCTCAACCCGGGTTTTTTCAATATCCGGCGTGTCCGGATCGTCCGCATACGGGATAGGATAATTGCGGGTAATGGTTTCTTTGAGCGACCCGCCCAACCGGGTGAAAAAGATCTTGTCGACTTTGTATCCAAATCCGGCACTCTGTCTGAAAAAAGCCGGATCAAAAAAAGCGGATATCTGCACTTTTGAACCGTCCTCATCATGGTATTGATATCCAGGTGCCAGTTGTGTCTCGCCGGTGAACGCAATAAAAGGATTCAAATACCGAGCCATCTTGTAGGTAAGCACGCTCTCGATTTCAATCTCATCCAGAGACTTGCGACTGCCCTGTTCACCACTCTGGCTCATGCCAAACCCCAGGTCCAACGAATGGCTCCAGGTGGTCTTTTTTTCTTCCTGAACGGCACTGGTATGCAACGTGAGTTGCCAGGTACGACTGTCCTCTCCTCCCTTGGTCCAGTTGTCGAATTGTGTCTGGGAAAAGGTAAAATTGCCCACAGCCGATCGGGCCCAACCCGGTCTGGGCTCCTGATCCGATTGTCCCAGACTAACCCCCGCGATCACCAGCAACACAGATGAAATTCGCTTCCAGTTAAATGACGACATCACCGTTCCTCCGTAGATAGATCCATTTACATCCGGATATCGATAATAGACACCCGATCTGTATTCTATTCAGTCAACCACGACCTCAATCCACCGTAAATAAAAAAGCCAGATGCTAAGTTGTTTCCCTTCTGACGACAGAAACAGCTCCGATCATCAAATCATTCCCCCAAACCTGAGGAAACCGCATGACCCGATGACTGAACCTCCGGGTTGCATATGACCTGTCGATTTCGTATCCTTTTTATCTGTTTATCCCGATAGAAACCAATAGAGGACCTGCACCCCATGGACCTGACTCCCCTGTTAACGGCGCATGGCTATAGCTGTTCCCGGCTGACTCTGGTCTCCACTGGAAAATTCAACACCACCGTTCTGGGTAGGTGTCGGGAACACAACATCATTATCCGGGTCGCTCCGGATCCTGACAAGACCTTTTTGTTCTACGAACGCAACATGATGGCCCAGGAACCTGAAATCCATCATATCGTTCGGAAACATACCACATTGCCCGTACCCGAAATTTTCATCTATGACTCCACCCGCAAGTATCTGGACCGTGATGTGCTCATCGAAGAAGTGATGCCCGGCACACCTGTCTCCGAATGTTCCCTTCCAGGAGACGTCCGGAACCGTATGCAAGAACAGATGGGACGCTTTATACGGGAGCTCCACGACCGGTGCCAACGACAGCGCTACGGGTATTTGGGGGCTCACACCCCCATGCCCCCTCATAAAACCTGGACCAGCGCCTTTGAGGAGATGTGGTGTCGATTGATCGATGATGTTGTGTCGGTGGGGGTTTATACGACTCGTCAGTGTACTCGCGCCCGGCAGGCTCTCACCAAAAACCTCCATCACTTTACCCGGACGGTACCCGCGTCCTTGTTGCACATGGATATCTGGGATCAGAACATTCTGGTGGATATGAAAGGCAAAGTTTCCGGCATACTGGACTGGGATCGGGCGTTATGGGGAGACCCAGAGATCGAATTCGCCGTTCTCGATTATTGTGGATATAACACCGAAGCGTTCTGGCGTGGATACGGAACGATTCCAGAGCAAACACCGTCAGCTCGTATCCGGATGAATTTTTACCATCTCTATGAAGTCCAAAAATACCTGGTCATCTGGAGCGGTCGGCCACCCTTCCGCCCCTTGCGGGTGGACCCGTACAAAACATACACTCTAGGTCTCATCGATCGATTGTACAACACATCCTGACGCGGTCCGGGGAACAATCGTTTTTTCCCTTGCGTGGATCGTGCGCTACGATTATATTATCAGCAACGGGAATGGATGGCGACCTGGTGGAGCCCGCGGTCTTCAAAACCGTTGTGTCGGCACCTGCGTGTCGATAGGTGGGTTCGATTCCCACACGTTCCCGCTTTATATTTCTTTATCACTGGTGTCCGGTTGACAAACCGGACACCAACCTTTAATTACATTAAAATCAATTTATTATATTGTCCGATCACCAGGATCGATTTAGAAATGAACTTTTAAAAGTAACCTTGATTTCACAAAGTTTATGTGAGGGTGGTGTCCGTTAACCGGACACCACTGTTTCTTTATTTTAAAAAAATAAAAAGAGATTTTTTGGGCTGACAGGTGGGTTCGATTTCAACACGGTCCCCTTTTTTATCTCTAATAATAGAGCTATTTTTTCCGATGGCAGGTGGGTTCGATTACCATACGGCTCCTCTTTATTTGTGGTCATTCTTTTCCAAAATAGATTTTTGCTACAAAATAATAATAATAACTAAAAAGACAGTATGTTAATGAAAATCTATTATTTCAAAATTTTGATGCATTTTAGTCTTCATGCTGAAATGCAGAGGTCGCCAAGCTCGCAGAGAAAATAAACGTCATACACGCCACAAAATAGTAAATTTTGTTATAACGTCATGATAAAAATGTCCCCAAATAATTTGCCGCTTCATGACCCATCCACCCAGCTTTCAATCCTCGTCACCAGCTGAAATCGGTACGCGGTCCGTTTGTCCCCAAAGGGGTTTTCCCACTACAGTCTGCGGAGCGCGATCGCCGGCTGGCACGGGCCAGGCCCCTTTGAGATGCATTCGTACGGTTCATACTCGCCCTGTGTGGGCAGATCGCCTGCCTGTGCCAGCCGGAAGCGCGCGGAGACCCTGAAGGCTCCTGGCAGACGCCCAACCAACCGGTACAGCGTACAAATCCCTCATAGCCATACCTCTCCCCGACGCCACGTATCCTTGCGTGCGGCTGAAAGAGCCCGAAGGGTCAGAAGATATAGACATGTACCCTGTAAAATCAAACCCATTACAAGGCCAACAAGTCTGTAGACATGTTTTTTGAATCTTTTCCTCTCGAAATGAATCCAATAGTACTATACCTAACGGACTGAATGGACATTCTACAATGGAGGCGTATTTTGAAAAAAGTCATCATAATAGGAGGCGTTGCCGGAGGTGCCAGTACAGCTGCCCGTTTACGTCGACGAAATGAAAATGCAGAAATCATTTTGTTTGAACGGGGTGAATATATATCGTATGCCAATTGCGGGCTGCCGTATTATATTGGAGAAACCATTGCCGATCGCGACAAGCTGTTCGTCCAGACGCCCGAGAGCTTTGGCAAGCGATTTCGAGTGGATGTGCGCATCCGTCAAAACGTGACAGGAATTAACCGGGCGAAAAAAGTCATAGAGGTACACAATCTGCAGACAGGTGAAACCTATAGCGAATCGTACGACAAATTGGTGCTGTCACCGGGCGCCGAACCCGTCAAACCACCGATTCCGGGCATCAACCTGCCGGGGATCTTTACCCTGAGAAACGTGCCAGACACCGACCGGATCAAAGAGTATGTGGATGAGGTCCAGCCTCGCCGGGCCGTGATCGTTGGAGCCGGTTTTATTGGCCTGGAAATGGCGGAAAATCTGCACAAACGGGGTGTGTTTGTAACCATTGTCGAAATGGCCGATCAGGTGATGACCCCTCTAGATTATGAAATGGCAGCGGCCGTACATCAACATCTGAAAACCAAAAATGTCGAATTTTATTTAAAGGACGCGGTATCATCCTTTGCCCAAAATGACGACAAACTGGTGGTCCGTCTCGACAGTACCCGTGAACTCGATACCGATATGATTATCCTGTCCATCGGCGTGCGGCCGGAGACAAAACTGATACGCGATGCCGGGTTAAAGGTGGGCGACGCCGGAGGTATTGTGGTGGATGAACATCTTTGCACCGATGACCCGAATATCTATGCCGTGGGAGACGCCATTGAATTTCCCAACCCGGTAATCGGTAAACCCACCATCGCCTATCTGGCCGGTCCGAGCAACAAACAGGGTCGTATCGCGGCCGACAATATCATCGATGACAATACTCACTCCTATCCCGGCACCATTGCCACGGCCATCGCCAAGGTTTTTGATCTCACCGTGGCCTCTACCGGGATATCAGAAAAACGACTGCGGGAAGAGAATATTCCCTACAAAGCCTCCATTATTCACGGATCCTCGCATGCCGGTTATTATCCGGATGCCTATCCGATGACCATTAAACTCCAGTTCTCCGCAACCGATGGAAAACTCTTTGGAGCCCAGATCGTGGGATATGAGGGGGTGGATAAACGGATCGACCTGATTGCAACGGTGCTCAAGAGCGGCGGCACGGTTGCAGATCTGACCGAAATTGAACACGCCTACGCCCCGCCCTTCTCCTCGGCCAAGGATCCGGTCAATATCGCGGGGTTCGCAGCCGAGAATATTCTCCTGGGCATGGTGGATATCGTACATTGGTATGAGGTGGTGAATCGTCGTGATGGCGAGGATATTCTGTTGGATGTCCGGACCCGGGACGAATACGATCTCGGTCATATCGAAAACAGTGTTCACATCCCGCTGGATGACCTTCGTGACCGGCTCGATGAACTGCCGCGGGAGAACCGTATCCTGGTCTATTGTGCTGCCGGTCTCCGCGGATATGTGGCCAGTAGAATCCTGATGCAAAATGGCTTTGAAAAAGTGGCCAATCTCTCCGGCGGCTACAAGACCTTTGAACACGCCACCCAGAAACAAAGCAATGAGGATATCTATCACGAAATCTTTATCAACAAGGATGACGTGCTCTATTCCAGCGATCCAGAACAAAAGGACGCCGAACCAGACGTGCAGATTGCGAAAGAGGTCGACGCCACCGGTCTGCAATGTCCGGGTCCCATCATGAAACTCAAATCGGAACTGGAATCCCTGACCCCCGGCGAGGTGATTCAAACCACAGCCTCGGATCCCGGATTTGAAAACGATGTCAAAGCCTGGTGTAAAATGACCGGCAACAGCCTTTTAAGGCTGGAACGCCAGAACGGCAATATCGTCGCCAGCGTAAAAAAATCCTCCCGGGAGGCCGGGTTTCAAACCGTCAGCAATACACCGTCGGGGCTCTCGATGATCGTCTTTAGTGACGATCTGGACCGGGCGCTGGCGGCCTTTGTTATTGCAAACGGGGCCGCGTCCGCCGGCAAGAAAGTCAACCTGTTCTTTACCTTCTGGGGTTTGAATATTCTCCGGAAAAACAACGCTAAAGTAGACAATAAAGATCTGCCTAGCAGAATGTTCGGCTGGATGATGCCGCGAGGGCTCGATGATCTGAAACTCTCCCGAATGAACATGATGGGACTGGGAGGAAAGATGATGCGCGGACGCCTGAAATCACAAAAAGTGGACTCGCTGGACACCATGATCCAGACGGCACGGGACAACGGTGT
This sequence comes from uncultured Cytophagia bacterium, assembly GCA_964413725.1. Taxonomy (GTDB): domain Bacteria; phylum Zhuqueibacterota; class Zhuqueibacteria; order Residuimicrobiales; family Oceaniaggregativiventaceae; genus CAYPUH01. The sequence continues at coordinate 147 of CAYPUH010000231.1, read as the reverse complement.
TGAACTGACCGCCTGCCAGATGTCCATGGATGTGATGGGGATTCGCAGGGATGAACTGGTGGATGATATCTCCATCGGCGGCGTCGCTGCCTATCTCGAAGAAGCTGAACACTCGAACGTCAATTTGTTTATCTAGTCAATGAGTCG
>CAYPUH010000230.1:0-7475 GCA_964413725.1 uncultured Cytophagia bacterium | reverse complement strand
GGTAGGCGTCGAGAGCCTCCTCGTCTGTGACCGTAACATAGGCGGCCCGGCCGGACGCCTTAAAAAAGGCATGCTCCGGTCCGACGCCGGGGTAGTCGAGTCCGGCGGCAATCGAATGTGCCGGCACAATCTGTCCCCACTGATCCTGCAAAAAATAACTTTTTTGTCCATGAAAGACCCCGATCTCTCCGAGAGAAAGGGACGCGGCATTGTCACCGACACTCGGGGACCGTCCGCCCGCTTCCACACCAATAAAGTCTGCGTCTGTGTTTACAAAGGGATGGAACAGACCGATGGCATTACTTCCACCTCCGACACAGGCGATGATCACATCCGGTATCGGCCATTCTTTCTCTTTCAATTGTTCAAGGGCTTCCCGACCGATAATGGACTGAAAGTCTCGTACAATACGGGGGAATGGATGAGGTCCCACCACCGACCCGATAACGTAATGAGTGGAATCGACCGTGGCGATCCAGCTGCGCATGGCTTCATTGGTTGCATCCTTTAACGTTCGGGAGCCACTCGTTACCGGTACGACAGAAGCTCCCAGTGTCTGCATCCGAAAGACATTGAGACGCTGACGGGCGATATCCTCTTCGCCCATAAAGATACGGCAAGGCATATCCAACAACGCGCATGCCGTGGCCGTGGCCACTCCATGCTGCCCCGCTCCGGTCTCGGCAATGATGTCTGTTTTTCCCATTCGCTTTGCCAGCAAAACCTGTCCCAGACTGTTGTTAAGTTTGTGAGATCCGGTATGATTCAAATCTTCCCGTTTGAACACCATTCTGGCTCCATCGAGTTGAGCTGATAACCGGCGGGCGTACCACAGTGGGGTGGGACGCCCGGCATAGTGCTGATAGAGCGTCGACAGCTCGTTTTGAAACCCGGATGTTGCGCTGATGTCAAAATAGGCGTCTTCGAGTTCGAACAGAGCGGGCATCAATAATTCTGGAACAAACTGTCCGCCAAATTTTCCAAAATATCCCTTGGCTCGCATAGATTTCCTTTCCGGGTTCAATCAGGATAACGTCCCGATTTTTGTTTTTCGTTCCATGTCATTTGCTGGTTCCCAGTTGATAGCTCTGTACTGTTGATATAAATCGATAAACCTTGTCAATATCTTTTCGTCCCGGAGCCAATTCCACGCCTGAACTAACATCGAGACCACCGGGACGATAACGGTGGAGTACCATGGATATCGTGTCCGGCAAAAGTCCACCTGCCAGAATCATTTCTTCCAGATGGTCGATGCGCTCCAGGAGATCCGGTCCAATCCTCTTGCCGGTTCCTCCCCGGGCATCGTGTGAGTAAGCATCCAAAAGCAATGTCGCGCGGCCGTGATACCGGTCCAACGAATCAATGTCTTCAGGGCATCGCAGTCTCACCGCCTTGATCACGGGCACATCGATCTGATCGCAATATTCGGGTGATTCATCACCATGCAGCTGAACCCTGTCCAGGTCGCAGTGGCGAACGATATCATTAATTCTACGTGGAGATTCATTGACAAACACCCCCACTCGCATAACATCGTGGCTGTGGTTCGAGATGAGCCTGGCCTGATCCGGTTGCACCTGTCTTGGACTCTGTGCGAACACCAGGCCGATAGCATCTGCTCCTGCCTGTCTCACCCGTTCCGCATCGGTCAGGGTGGTTATTCCGCAGATCTTTACCCACATGTTATTCTCCCTTTATTTTATGTGAGGCGAGACCGGCTCCGCCAGAGGGGTATGGTGGAGGAGGTGCGTCTCCCATGGAGCTACCGGCGTTCAGGGATGCCAACATTTCCTGCAAAGCTTGAGATCGATCCTTCTGTCGCATCAGCCATTCACCTACAAGGACACCATCGAATCCCGCTTGCTGTAGCCGGATCAGATCTGTATGGGTGTGTATTCCGCTCTCACTGATCGCCAGGCGATCCTGTGGAATGAGCGTCGACAGCTTTAGGCTGGTGTCTATTGTGGTATCAAACGTAGTCAGATCCCGGTTGTTGATCCCAATAATACGTGCGTCTGCGGATATTGCCTGTTCCAGATCGGCTATCGTATGAACTTCTACGAGAGCATCCAGTCGCAACTGTTCGCATTCCAGTAAAAGATTGGATAATTTTGATGTCGGAAGGGCGGCGGCAATGAGCAAGACGGCACTGGCGGAATGAACGACCGCCTCGTGTAGCTGATATGAGTCGAGAATAAAGTCCTTGCGCAACAGGGGTACTTTAACGACACCATCGATGGCATCCAGAATCGCCAGGTCTCCTTCAAAAAAATGTGGCTCGGTCAGGACCGAGAGTGCTGCCGCGCCACCGTTTTGATATGAACGGGCAATGGCCATTGGATCAAAGGTGTCAGTCAGCAATCCTTTGGAGGGAGATCGTTTTTTGACTTCCGCGATTACAGACAGTCCAGAGCCAACAAGGGCTTCTGTGAAGCGGTGAGCAGGCCGATGCGGAACCCGACGGTTCGCTTGCCGACGCATCTCTGGTCTGGGGATTTGACGGATTCGCTCTTCAAGGGTGAGCTGCGTTTTTTCCAATATTTGTTTCAATAAAGACACGGTACGCTCCGTTCAGTTGCTTGAATAGGCGGTGGTGAAGGCAATGAGTTCGGCCAGTTTACGTTCAGCCGTACCCGAGAGAACACAATCACCTGCGATTTTAATACCTTCCCGGAGAGAATCCGCAATGCCTGCCACATAAATGGCGGCACCACTGTTGAGCAGAGCCACGTCGAGAAAGGGCCCCTCTCTTCCTTTCAGAACCTGAGAGAGGATGTCCGCGTTGACCGTTGCATCAGAGCCTTTTACCGCGCCTGCCGGATGACGCGACAACCCCATGGATTCGGGGGTGATCTGATAATCCTGGATCGTGCCGTTTTTCAGTTCCGTGACAAACGAGGCTCCACTGATAGATAATTCGTCCAACCCGTCTTCGCTGTGAACAGTCAATACGTGTTCGCTTCCCGTTTTTTGTAGGACTTTGGTCATTTTTTGACCCAGGTCTCGGTTAAAGACGCCGAGAAGTTGTCGTTTGGTGTTTGCAGGGTTGGACAGGGGACCGAGAATGTTGAAAACCGTTCGGACACCCAATTCGCGACGTGGCAGGGCCGCGTGTTTCATGGACTGATGGTACAGAGGCGCGAACAAAAAGACAATTCCCACCTCGCTCAGACACCGTTCGGCCTCTTTGGGCGTGATTTCAATATTGACTCCGAGGTGTTGCAGGACATCTGCACTCCCGCATCGGCTGGAGACGGAGCGATTGCCATGCTTTGCGATGGGAACGCCGGCACTGGCTGCGATGAGAGCTGCTGTCGTGGAGATATTGAAGGTGTGAGCTCCATCTCCACCGGTACCACATGTGTCGACACTGTTAGGGGGGCTGGTGATGGTTGTGGACTTGTATCGCATGGCATGCACAAAGCCAGTGATTTCATCTACCGTCTCACCCTTCATTTTAAGGCCGATCAACAATGCGGCTATCTGAGAAGGGGTCCATTTGCCTTCCATGATATCGATCATAATCTTTTGGGATTGCTCTGTGCTGAACGATGTATTTGATGTCACACCATTTAACAGTTCTTGAATCATGACGGTCTCCTTATGCTTGCCCCGTTTGTTCGGTCTTGAGATTGCGTAAGTTTATAAGCTTGATAACAACTGTGTGTTTTTTGCAGGCCGGCCTCGCATTTGCCGACACTTGCCGGATCCGTGTGGCTGGAGGATCGATTGAGCACCTCCATTCCAGTCAGGACAAGTACGTTTCAAAAAAGTTTAAAAGGATCTGGTTCCCATTCGGTGTCAGTATGGATTCGGGATGAAACTGGACCCCTTCGATGGGATAGTCGCGATGGCGCAATGCCATGATTTCTCCAGAGTCGCATTCAGCTGATATTTCCAAACAGTCGGGTAATGAGGTCCGTTCGACCATCAAAGAGTGATAACGTCCTCCATCAAAAGGAGAGTCCATCCCCTGGAAAACGGTCTTGCCATCATGGCACACAGGGGTTGATTTCCCGTGAACGAGACGCGGAGCTGATACGATCCGTCCCCCAAAACCATCTCCGATAGCCTGAAGCCCGAGACAGACGCCAAATGTGGGAATATGTCGGGAAAATCTCTGAATAATCTCGGGCGTTCGTCCGGCTTCCACCGGAAAACCGGGACCGGGGGAAATGACGATGGACCGAGGTTGAAGTCGGTCGATGTCCTCGAGAGTGATTTGATCGTTTCGAACGGTTTTAACGTCCGGTATCATACCACCGATCATCTGGACCAGATTATAGGTAAAGGAATCATAGTTGTCGATTACCAAAATCATGATCTGCCTCCTCTTTCTGAATGATGCCTCAATCCATCACAGTGCGGTGATGGGATTGCGGGTTAGATTGAGCGGTGCGTGTTCTCGAGAGTCGTGCTCCGGCTCCGACGTGACCAGCCCGCTCGATGGCCTTTAACAACCCGCGTGCCTTGTTCAATGTCTCTTCATACTCTCGCTCCGGTTGCGAATCGGCCACGATCCCTGCACCCGCCTGTATATAAAGGGTGTCTTTGATTTTGTATAGAGTGCGAATGGCGATACATACATCCATATCCCCATCGAAGGCGAAATAGCCCACTGCTCCGGCGTAAATATTGCGTCGAAAGGGTTCGAGCGAGTCAATGATCTCCATTGCCCTGACCTTGGGCGCTCCGGAGACCGTACCGGCCGGAAAACAGGCTTTGAACGTATCGATGGCATCACACTCTTTTGAAAGTTCTCCACTCACAGATGAGACGATATGGATGACATGCGAATACTTTTCGATGGACATGAGCTCATCGATTTTGACGGTTCCATACCTGGCGATTCGACCCACATCGTTGCGACCCAAATCCACCAGCATGGTGTGTTCCGCCCGCTCTTTGGGATCCTGCAACAGATTGGCGACAAGTTCCTGATCCTCCTGTTCCGTCTTGCCCCGACGCCGGGTTCCTGCGATGGGTTTAACATGGACGCGATTGCCCGCGAGTTTTACCAGTGTTTCAGGAGAAGATCCCAAAAGAGAAACCGAATCGATATCCATATAGAACATATAGGGTGATGGATTGATCATTCTGAGCGCGCGATAGATATCCAGGGGCGGTACTGTGGATTGAACCGAAAGGCGTTGAGAAAGTACCACCTGAAAGATATCCCCACGTTCAATGCTTTTTTTGGCCTGCCGGACAGCATCCTCAAATTGTGACTTTGAGATCGAATGTCGGGGTGCCTCTGTGGTACGGTTCAGTGTGTCTGTATCCGCAGGCATCTGCGAGTGAAGCGCTTCTTCCATGCGGTAGAGTTCTTCTAGTCCGTGTTGATAATCGTGCTTGGGATGACCGGAGGGGGTTACAAAGACGATGAAGCACAGTGTATTGAGCAGATTGTCGAACCGTACGATGCGGGATGGGATGAACATGTCGATCTCAGGGAGTTCCGGATCAGAAGAGGGTTGGCCGGGAAGACGTTCAATATACCGGACCGCATCGTATCCCAGATATCCAAACAGTCCTCCTGACTGGAGCGGTGCGGACTCACGGATCGGCGCCTGAAACCGATTCACGACCTGTCGCAGATGTTCAAAGGGATCCCCAGAGCGCTCGAATCGTTTGTCTGTACGCAAGTCCTGAAGGAGGGTCTGTTTCCCCTTTGCCGTGAACCGAAACAGAGGATGATCTCCAATGATTGAGTAGCGTCCCCGATAGCGGCCCGCCTCCACGCTCTCCAGCAGGAAGCGAAACCGACCACTGGTGAGTTTCAGAAACGCCGAAACCGGGGTGTCCAGATCCCCCAGTGTTTTACCGCTGATGGGTACCAATTCACTTTGGGTGCAGAGATCAACAAATGTCTTGAAAGACGTGATCTGTTCCATAATTTGCCTTTCCAAAAAAAAATGCCGGGACTGAGCCACGGCATAAAAAAAGCGCCGTGGATGCAAGGCATCCACGGCGCTGGTAATTTTGGGAATAAAATGGACCTTAGCGGTGGACCCTCGCTGGATCTGTATCCGTCCACCACCATGTGGTATTTTGACTTGTTTGCAGGAGAATAGTTGTTGTGTTTACGGTCATAATCATCATTTAACGTTTGGTAAATTCTCTATTGGCTGAAACAGTATACGAAAAATAATATTCCTGTCAAACTATTTTTTTAAAAAAATCAGGAACACCCGCTTGTTTCGCCGCAATTCAGGCATTTATAACAGGAGCCGTTACGCACCATAATAGCGCCACAGGAATGGCAGGGAGGAGCATCTTCCTGTGTTTTGATTACGGATTGTTCGATAAGCTGATTGGCTCCGTGGTTGCCACCATTTCCATTGTTCGGCGAGTCCGTTGTCGGCTCCGACGATGTGTTTGTGTCTTCCGTCTTTTTTGTTTTTAACCCGGCATTCTGGGTTTGAGAGTCCGGTTGCATGTAACGTTTTTGCAACCACCGAAAGATATAATCGCTGACGGATTTCGCGATTGGGATTTCCGGGTTGTTGGTAAACCCGTCAGGTTCGAATCGGGTGTGGCTGAATTTATCGACAAAGACGCGTAGGGGAACTCCATACTGTAACCCGATTGAGATAGCGGTGGAAAAGGAGTCCATCAAACCTGACACAAAAGAGCCTTCTTTTGCCATCACGAGAAAAATTTCGCCCGGACGGCCATCTTCATATTCCCCGACCGTGATATAACCGTCATGACCAGCGATAGAAAATTTGTGGGTCCAAGCGCGTCGTTCATCGGGGAGGCGTTCCCGATGGCCTTTAAAGATTTCTTTGACGGCCTTTTTCTCTTTTTCTTTGCCCATATTGAGAGGCTGGGTACGTTTGGATCCATCGCGATAGATGGCGATGGATTTTAACCCCAGTTTCCAGGCTTGGATATAGGTGTCAAAGATATCATCCGGTTTGGACTCTTTGGGCATGTTGACGGTTTTTGAGATGGCACCGGAAAGGAATGGCTGTACCGCTGCCATCATTTTGACATGTCCCATATGATGGATAAACCGGGTTCCATTCATGGGTTTGAATGCACAATCGAACACCGGCAAATGGGTTTTCTGCAGGTGAGGGGCGCCTTCAATGGTATCCTTTAACTGAATGTATTTTAAAATATCGTCGATCTGATCCTGATTGTATCCCAGGCGTTTGAGAGCCGGCGCGACAGTGTTGTTGACCAGCTTGATCATACCGCCGCCGGAAAGCTTTTTATACTTTACCAGCGCGATGTCCGGTTCAATTCCGGTGGTATCGCAGTCCATCATAAAGCCGATGGTACCGGTAGGTGCCAGAACGGTTACTTGGGCGTTGCGAAAACCATACCGGGTGCCGGTTTCCAGAGCGTCGTTCCAAACTTCATTTGCCTCTCGAAATAGAAATTTGGGCAGATGATCCTGCTTGATGCCCTCGAGTGCCTGGTGATGCTTTTTCAATACGCGCAACATCGGTTTGCGGTTTTTT
>CAYPUH010000229.1:0-7491 GCA_964413725.1 uncultured Cytophagia bacterium | reverse complement strand
TTATTATGTGCTCGAAGCTCTGAAACAGGATATCATCGGGTGGTCCATGACCAACACCACCAAACTGGTGGCACCGCTCTGGGGCCGGGAGCGAATGCTCGGCACCAATCCCATTTCCATTGCGTTTCCCGGGAAACATGAGCCCCCCATCGTTATCGATATGGCGACCACGGCTGCCGCATATGGAAAAATTGAAATGGCACGCCGCAAACAGGAAAGCATACCCGATGGCTGGGCGATCAACAAAAAAGGAGCCATAACCACCAACCCCAATGAGATGGTGAACGGAGGGGCCCTGGCCCCATTGGGATCGGTACGCGAAAAAGGGGGTCACAAAGGCTATTGCCTCTCCATCATGGTGGATGTTCTCTGTTGCATGCTCAGTGGTGCCAACTGGGGACCCTTTGCTCCTCCATTTGCGTTACGACAGGAAATTCCCGAAAGAAGCGTGGGCAAGGGAATCGGTCACTTTTTTGGTGCCATGCGCATCGATGCGTTTATCGATCCGGATGAATTCAAACGGCAAATCGATGACTATGTCCAAACCCTGCGCAAAACAAAACCGGCACCCAGTACCCATGGCCCCCTGATTCCCGGAGATCCGGAACGGGAAGCAGAACAGATCAATAGAGAACAGGGAATCGAATTGGTCATGCCCGTGGTGGAAGAGTTGAGAGATATCTCCCAAAAAACCGGAATTCCATTCGACTAGAATCGGAAAGTTCTATATACTGTACACCTGATTTGGAGGTCAAGATGAAAGCAATCACCTGGTTTTCTACACTTTCTTTATCGATCTTTATCGGTTGTGCGGGTATCGCAGACCGAATGCAATCTACAGATCGCAAAATGATCGATGAACCACCCTACTATCGCGATGTTGGCAACAAACCGGTTCCACCAAAAGCTTCCATCCGGTTTCTACCAATAGGGGAAACGGAAGAAAGTGAGTGGTGGTCCCCTTCATTGTCACCTCTAATGACCGAAATGGATAAATGGACCCGACAATCGAATGGGTTCCCCTTGACAGAATTCGATCGATTGCCCGACTTGGAGTCGCCTGCAATCCGTTTTGGTGCCCGCACCTTTATTGAAGAGCGTGATCAGGATGATGAAGACACATCCATCGATACTGATGAGACACTTTTACTCGTCAGACAACCCTCCGCCAGATGGAAACGTCTCTGGCAGGATTCACTCAATACCCGGGGTGATTATGTCGTGATGATACAACTGGGACTGTCTGCTTATCCAGTCCACCAAAAAGACTGGAAAGGTAACAAACAAGTATTATTGGGTTCTGGCTATGCTATGGATGTGCCTTGGCTGACATCGATGGACGAACCTGCTCCAGTGGTTCATGTGGTCGGGGCTCTTTTGGCACCAGAAGGACACATCATAAGAGCAGGTGCAGAGGGCTTTTTCAGCAAAAACCCCGGTGGGCTTTTGGGACTCATCGGCTGGAATCGATGGATCGATGATAAAGATATCGATACCATACTTACAACTCATAGACGCAAGGATTTACCTGACGAGCCGTTGGCCTGGAAAGCAGCTGTCCGAGAGCTCGTTGGACGCTTGACAATGAAATCAACTCTGTAAAGATCATCAGATCCAAAGGATAACCGCATGAAAAGACTCTCGCAAATCGGTCTCTATTTTTCAAGTATTCTGGTCCTGATAGTGTTCACAGCGGGCAGCAGATCTCCGGAATATCCCTCAGGTGTGGGAGCCAGCATCAATCCAACGGGTTTTCCTATTGGCGGAGGTTCCGGGTATGCCCGTCTGGCGGTATCAAACCCTTCCGATAGGATAAGCAGCCGGGAAGAATTGATCACAGCACTCAACACTGCAGACAGTGGAGCTGTGATCCATCTCGACCCCGAATCAAAATTTGATATGACGGGACTCGACAATCTGTCCATTCCCGGGCACGTGACAGTATCCGGAGGACGAGGAGACAACACACCCGGCGCACTCATTTTCACACGAACAGAAAGCACAAGCGGACTGTTTGTCACACAGGGACCGAATGTAAGGATTACAGGGATCAGGCTGGCCGGTCCGGACACATCAAGACGCACCGAACAACTCAAAGGGCTTTTGGACTCGGGTGGACACGAGGCCTATTATACTGTTCCCCTGTCCAGAGGGATCTCCGCCTCTCATGCCGGTCTGCAGGTGGATAATTGTGAGATTCTGGGCTGGAATCATGCGGGCATACGACTCGTTGCCGGCGCAACAGACGCACATATTCATCACAACTCGATACATCACTGCCAACGGTACGGCCTGGGATATGGTATTTGTCTGGACGAGGCAACCGCCATTATTGAAGCCAATGAGTTTGACTGGTGCCGGCATGCCATTGCCAGTACCGGAAATCCGGGCAGCGCCTATGTGGCCCGGTATAATCTCGTGCGCTCTCACGCCAATGGACACAGCTTTGATATGCACGGTGGAGCGGATCGCAAAGATGGCACCGACATTGCCGGCGACTATCTTCACATTCATCACAATACATTTGAACACCTCGATCACCCCGCGATCATCATCCGGGGCAAGCCATTGCGGGTCTCACGCATCCACAACAACCGGTTTGGTCATCCAACCGGGGATCAGGCAATCATTCAATCCAATGCCACCGGTAACCTGAGGATATTTGACAACGAATACACATCACCGGCCGGGGCCGCGCCCCCTGTCAACACACAGACCCAAGAATAATCCATCCGGTCTACTAACCTAAAGCCAGAGAAAGAGCAGGACACACTATGAAAGTCATCGCCTGGATTGCCTTGATTCCGTCAGCTATGGTGCTGGCATTTATAATCCTGACCTGGGTATTGAACTTTCATCCTCCCCAGGTCAAAGACATCCCGGTAACAGGAGCGAACCATGCCCCAAGCCTCCAAGTCGGTCAGTCTGTAAAAATCATGACCTACAACGTGCAGTATATGGCTGGCAAAAACAATGTTTTTTTCTATGACCTTCCCGGACGGGATGGACCGGATGAGCGACCCTCAAAAGAAGAGATCACCCAAACTCTCAATAATGTGGCGCGTATCATCCGGGATGAAAACCCCGATATCGTCCTGCTGCAAGAAATGGATAATGGAGCCAAACGGACCGATTATGAAAATCAGCTGCAACGGCTCTTACCGCTGCTGCCTGAAGAATATGTATGTCATGCCTCGACGTTTTACTGGAAGTCAAAATTTATCCCCCATCCTCGCATTATGGGGGCCACGGGTATGCAGCTGGTCACGCTCTCCAAATACAAAATGTCCGGTGCCACGCGGCACCAGCTTGCCCTGGTACCCGCGAATCCCATTGTTAAACAATATAATTTCAAACGAGCCTTGCTGGAAACCCGGTTTCCGGTCCAGGGAGGCAATGACCTTATCGCCATCAATGTGCACCTGGAGCCGTTTACCGAAGGTACCGATGTGGCGCTCAGACAGATCATCGAACTGGACAGTCTGCTCGAGGAACGCCGCCACGCCGGGTTCCCGTGGATTGCCGGTGGAGATTATAACCTCTTGCCTCCGGGACACTATGAGTCCTTTCAAGGAGATGAAAAACCCTATTACCGGCCCCAGTCCGAAATCCGGACATTATATCAGAAATATCCTGCGATCCCCTCGCTTCAGGCAACTCAAAGCGACTCTGCAGAGCAATGGTATACGCATTTTCCCAACAACCCCAGCGCCAAAGGACCCAACAAAACGATTGATTATATCTTTTACTCCGGGCTCTCACTTGTCAAGGCCCGGGTTCGACGGCACGATGCTTTGGACATCTCGGACCACCTGCCGCTCATTGCTGCCTTTAACCTCGCCGAAGATAAAAGCGACAAGGCGTTACAATGACTCTGTTCCTGGCAATTGCTGTGGCTATTTTTCCAATTCTGGTTGTCATGTCCTATGTAATCCATCAGGATCGAATCAGACCCGAACCCAAAGGATTGGTCATTAAAATCTTTTTTATCGGGTTTCTGTTTACCCTGCCCACCGTCATACTGCAATTGCTCACAACGCGGTTGATACCCGAGCTGGCCAACCAACCCCTGATCAATATTGCCTATCAATCCTTTTTTGTGGCAGCCATTTTTGAAGAGTTTTTCAAACTGTTGGTGGTCAAGCGATTCATCTATGATGACAGCCATTTTGACGAAATCCTGGACGGTATTGTCTACGCGATTGTGGCCAGTATGGGATTTGCCTGTCTGGAAAACATTTTGTATGTTATCCAGGGTGGAATGCCGGCCGCTCTGCTCAGAGCATTTACCGCTGTCCCCCTTCACGCTCTGGCGACCGGTCTGATGGGGTATTATGTCGGCATGGCAAAGTTCGCTTCCACACGCTTTCAGGAACAATTATGGTTCCTCCGGGGATATGCGCTGGCGGTGTTGATCCATGGTGTCTATAATTTTTTGTTACAAGCCAATTCCATCCTGTGGAACCGTTCCGCAGCTTTTGTGTTCCCGCTGTTGCTGTTGGCATTTTTTCTCCTGCGGCATAAAATCCGGAATGCTCAACAAGAAGACAAACGAACGGGAAGAACAGAACCGATTTAGCTCAGGAAAGGATCATACGATGTCCAAATTTGATTTCACCCTCATCGGCAGTGGTGCGGTGCGGGTAAATCTGAATCGTGGTGGACCCGCCCAGGTTCTATCGATAGAGGGCAGTCCCCTCCTCTTCGACTGTGGCCGGTGTGCCGTCCACAATTTACATCGATTTGGATTCACTGCAGAATCAATACAGCAGGTCTTTCTCACCCATCTGCACTTTGATCATGTCTGCGATCTGGCCTATTTGATCCTGCTCTCCTGGAACAATGGACGAAAACGCCCCCTCCCCATCTATGGGCCTCCGGGCACCGCAGATTTTGTGGAACACAACGTCCGACTCGCATACAAACAGGATATTCAGAGCCGGGTGGGCCATGGCAAGTCTACAGCAGGACTGGAATGGACAGTACACGAAATCGGTGAAAGCGGACCGGTATGGGTTCGGGAGAACCTGGAAATTTCGGCGCTGTTTACCGAACACGCCGACATGCCCAATCTGAATTACCGTATCAGAGACAATTCACGCCAGGTGGTCATCACAAGCGATACCCGCCCGAGTCCGGAGCTGACCCGATTTTGCTGCGGCAGTGATCTGCTGGTCATCGAATGCTCAGGGACTCCCGAATTCCTGGACTCTGTTCCCTGGGGAGGGTGGCACATGAATCCGGACACGGTAGCCGAATTGGCCTGCGACGCCCGCGCCGGCACGGTGATCATCAAACATCTGGTGATCGAAGATTGGGAGCGGGATCCGGATGTTGCCGCAAACATGGTCAAAACCATCCAAAAGACCTTTGAAGGAAATGTCCTTTTGGGAAAAGATGGATTGAACGCAACTGTGTAGAAAGAGGATCCGACGATGCCACTGATGTTTGATATGACGCTGACCGAACTCGAGACGTATCGGGGAACCAATCCCAGGCCGGAGGATCTGGACACTTACTGGGATCGGGCTTTGACAGACCTCGATGACGTCGATCCACAGCCCACATGGGAAAAAGCGGATATGCAGGTGTCTTTCGCACGATGCGACCACCTCTGGTTTACAGGAATCGGAGGGGCTCGTATTCATGCAAAGGTGGTCCGGCCCATCCATACGACGGAAATGCAACCGGCGGTTCTGCACTTTCACGGCTATGGAGGGGATTCCGGCAACTGGCTGGACAAGCTGCCCTATGCTGCCGCCGGGGTTACCCTGGCAGCTATGGATTGCAGAGGGCAACGCGGGCTCTCCACCGATCCGGGAGGTGTTCGGGGCAACACCCGAATGGGACATATCATCCGCGGACTCGCCGACTCGCCGGAGCGGCTCTATTACCGCCAGGTCTTTCTGGATACGGTTCAACTGGCCCGTGTCATCATGGACCTGCCGGAGGTCGATGAAAACCGGATGGGTGCAACCGGCTGGAGTCAGGGGGGTGGACTGACACTGGCCTGTGCCGCCATGGTGCCGACACTCAAACGTATCGCCCCCGTATATCCATTTCTCAGCGATTATAAGCGCGTCTGGGACATCGATCTCGCCAACGATGCCTATGCGGAACTGGCCGCCTTTTTCCGTGATGCCGACCCCCTGCATCAACAGGAAAATCACTATTTCACCACGCTTGGATATATCGATATCCAGCACCTCTGTCCCCGCATCCAGGCAGAGGTCTATATGGGAATCGGCCTGATGGATAAAATCTGTCCGCCGTCAACACAATTTGCGGCGTATAATGCCATCCAGTCCCCGAAACGACTGGAACTGTATCCCGATTTCGGTCACGAAGACCTGCCCGGCCATCAGGACCGGATTTTTGACTTTTTAAACGAATTGTAAATGCGTATCATCTTTTGCAGATCTATTCAACAGGAGACAATATGCCTGAAACAGACATACAACACCGATGCCGCTATATGTCGGACGTCGACCTGATTCGTTCCGTCACCTTGGATAGGGACGACTATTCCGCCGAATTTCACACACAGGCGAAACAGGAACTCGAAAACAGAGATCTGAGCCTCGACACAATTATCGGGCAGGCCCGGATCCAAAACAACCAGGAACCTGAAGAAACGGTTACACCCAACGACGCTGTGGATCGCATCTCGCGTGAAGACAACCTGTGGTCGGTTTGGATTCTGACCAACGGCCTCGGGGAAAAACTGCTGGTGCAAAAAGAATCGCTGTGGTGGTCCGTTCATTACGTTTCCCCGTTTGAACCCCGAATTTCCTATTTTGTTAAAACATCCGACCTCGAGGGCGTAATCCGGTCCTTTCTGACACTCGAAGACTGGCAGGAGCAGATTACAGAAAAAATTCGTCTGGAGAGCTGGGAGGTCCTCACCGGTTCCGATACCATAGACTATGTGATTTATCTGACCCGGAAACTTTCCGAAGCGGAAATCCCGTCGACCATTAAACAGCTCAATGCCCGTCAATGCCGCGGAGGGGGAGCCATTAAAATCATGGTCCCGGAAGACCGTTTTTCAGATGCTCAAACCATAGTCGATGACCTGAAAAAACGAATAGAACGCCTATACGAACAGGCAGAATCTTTTGATGATCGGACATCTCTGCAAACAGAGTATGACATCTATTCTGAACTGGCATTATTGGCTCCGGGAGATGAAACCGTTTGGTTTAACAAAGGTGTGACCTGCTATGAACTGAACCGACACAAGGAAGCAGCCGACGCCTTTATCGAGGCAGCATTCAGAGGGCATGATGAAGAAATCAGTGAAGCTGCAGAGGAATATCTGCAGGTCATTCAAAACCATCTCACCGATGATACTTCTATCCTGCATGCCCGGGCCAATCTCGGCGTCAAACGAGGAATGGATCAAGCTTTCATCAAAGACCTCTATCACAAGATCCTGAATATTCAGCCTCAGGATGCCATCGCCCATCTGCATCTCGGTCATCTCTACTA
>CAYPUH010000228.1:0-7515 GCA_964413725.1 uncultured Cytophagia bacterium | reverse complement strand
TCTGATGCTTCGGAGTATAGTCATGAATATAGAGTCTTTGAATCACCATAGTCGGTCTTTTCTGCACACCCTCTGTGTGGACATCCCCGAACGCTGCGTGGGCAGTAAAGGCAATCGACAGGCCATGCGCTTTGTGGACGATCAGCTGTCCTCCCTGGGATGGCAAACCGGAGTGCAGACCTTTGATGCCATGGACTGGCAGGAGGAGGGCGCCCTCGTGTTTGGTGGCGGGGTGGAGATGGACCTGCTGGTGAGTCCCTATTCTCTCGGCTGTGACACCGAAGCGGAGCTCATACCGGTCTCGACGGTCGACGAGCTGGAAAACGCCGATATGACCGACAGGATCGTCCTGTTGCACGGCGATATCGCCTCGGAACAGCTGATGCCGAAAAACTTTAGCTTTTACAACCCGGACTCGCACCAGCGCATCATCTCGTGTCTGGAGGCGGGGCGTCCCGACGCCCTGATCTGTGCCACCAGTCGCAACGCGGCGCTGGCCGGTGGTGTCTATCCTTTTCCCCTCATCGAAGACGGTGATTTCGATATCCCCTCTGTCTATACCACTGACGAACAGGGTTGTCTGCTGTTGCCTCTGGCCGGCCAACGCGTCCATCTGACCTCCCACTCCCGCCGCATTCCCGCTACCGGCGGCAATGTCATCGCCCGCTACGGCACGCCCGCTGATGAGCGCGTGGTCATCAGCGCTCATATCGATGCCAAAAAGGGCACCCCCGGCGCCCTCGATAATGCCACCGGCGTGGTGATTCTACTGCTGCTCGGTCATCTGCTGGCCAAATCGGAATGCGACCGGTTCATCGAACTCGTGGCCCTGAATGGCGAGGACTATTATTCCGCGCCGGGACAGATGCTTTATATCCACGAACACCGGGACCGCTTCGATGAGATTCTGTTCAATATCAATCTCGATGGAGTGGGTTACAAAGAGGGTCCCACGGCATTTTCGTTTTACAACATGCCGGATCGCCTCGAACATCAGGCGCGCACCGCTTTGAGCGCCTTTCCCTCTCTGATGGAAGGAACGGCCTGGCCACAGGGCGATCACAGTATCTTTCTGCAGCAGGGCCGACCCGCCATGGCCCTGTCGTCGGACTGGCTGATCCGGCATATGGACTCGCAGGAGATTACCCATACCCCCAAAGACGCCCCGGACAGTGTGGATTGCGCTCTGGTGTCCGAATGCGCCCTGGCGCTGGCCACGTTTCTGGTGAGCTGAGACCCGTTGCGTGTGATATCCCTTTTTGCCTCTGCGTTTCATTCTTTTCCCTCCGGTTGGTCGCCGTTTTATACCGGTTCATCCCGTCGATATACCGCTTTATCACCTCTTTTTTTGCCGTGACAATCCAAATGATTACATTCGGTCGTATTGATTGAGGGGCCGATGCGGGCACCTCAATATCGTTCACTCTGCCAATTCCTTTGGATTGTTTTAACCTGATTGGAGGCTGTTATGAAACGCGCATTGATACTTTTTATCACGATCATGCTGTACCTGCCGCTCCTGGCTCAGGACCGGATTACCGTCTCAACCGTGCACCCCCGGACCCGACAGTCGATCGCTGTCGATCCTGTATTGGCGCCGCTGGGTACGTTGACGGCGGAGGTGGAGAGGACGCTTTTTTCACCCAAAACCTCTGTGGGTCTGTCCGGATGGTATGAATACGACAACGTCAGGGCGCGGTGGCTATACGCCAAAGTGATGGTCTATCCCGGTGGGGAGGCTTTAAAAGGATGCGGCATTGGTCTTACCTCCGGTCTACTCACCGCGTACCAGGAAGAGAACGATGGAAAACGGGAGCACGAGACCGCACCCATACTGGGTATCATGACCCAGTACAACTGGCTGCCGGGATCCAGTGAGACGATCCTGGTGGGCCTCGGTATCGGCGGACGGGTGACACTCAAACGGCTGGACGATGGGTCCCCCCTCAATCGTTTCGATGGCCATGTGCGACTGGTGCTGGGATGGATGCTGTAGCGATTGCCCTGAAGGAGAGGAAGACTGGGAGAAAAAACGCCCTCCCGGAGGGTTGCCTGTCAAGAGACAGATATGATTGACGTCTCGCATGGGTGTTTGGACCCGTCTCCGGGAGGGTTGGCTGGAGTCGAACAGAACGGTCCTCGCGCAAAGACGCCAAGCCGCAAAGGACGCAAAAAAAAATAAACCACAAAGCCACAAAGTGCAAAGCCCAACACCCCACCCGGAGAAAACAGGAAAAAAACAAAAACGATCGCACCGGGATAACCTGTTCGTACCCCTGTCCCGTCGGGACAGAATATTTATAGCAACATATGCGAAAAAGAGATCAGAGTCCCGTAGGGACGACATATGGGGGCTTTGCCACTGATGGCTCAATCCACCGACAATCGCCCCGGGATTCCGGTTCCGTGCGGCTGGCAGAGGTTCCTCGTTCCCACACGCCTGTTTTGGACAGAAGGGGCACGCGAAATGCTGTTTCGTGAGAGAGGATTTTTCGGATCGATTGCGTTTTTTCTTGCATATCACATATAAAAGCTATATGGTACGGTAAGTGAAAACCGAACCTTATGGGGGTGTCATGACAGAATAGAAACCGGCATATCGCTTTTTACAAGAGTGATGTGCCGGTTTTTGTATGTGCGGGTCCTGCCTGTTTTTAACATACCATACCTGCCATTACCCCCGGAACAGACCGTCAGATCTGTTCTGATTGTTCGTCTCAAGAGGCTGCAGATATCGGTGGTCTCTTTTTTTTTATTCAGAGTCTTGAGCAGAATGTCGTTCGTTTCATGAGCGATACTGAACAGGACAACGAGGGGAGAACCGTCAAACCCACATGGGCAGTTTACTCTAACGAAAAGGAGATGTCATGAAAAGACTGGTGTTGTTGTTGACGATTGCTGCGGTGTTTTACGGCTGCGGATCCTCGGATTCCATTCCGGATACAGAGGAAAACCGCCGGGACCAGGCTCAACGGTATCTCAAAGTGACTCCCCCGCAGGACATGATGAATGACATGGTGAAAAACATGGGACAGAACATGTCTGAAACGGAGCGGGAACAGTTTACCGCGATGATGACCGAACACGTGGACATGGACGCCCTAAAGACTCTCATGACCGACGCCATGGTCAAGCACTTTACGGCGCAGGAGCTCAAGGCGCTGGCCGATTTTTACGGCTCGCCGGTGGGCAAGTCGGCCATGGAGAAATTCGGTGCCTATATGGCCGACGTGATGCCGGTCATCCAGCAGGAGATGATGAAAGCCTACAGCAAGTCCATGCAGGCCCAGGAAGGAAATCCCGACAGCTGAGGGTGTTGGGGTAGAGGAATGATCCTTCCTGGAGGGTTGGCTGGAGTCGAACAGAAAGCGTCTCACGCAAAGGCGCAAAGGACGCAAAAAAATAAACCACAAAGCCACAAAGGTCGCAAAGCCCGGCCGCCCCACCCGGAGAAAATTAGGAAAAAACAGAAAAAACGCAAGATCGCCCCGGGATTGCTGTCCCGGGGCGTGTGCCGGGGAGGTACCCTCCGTGCCAAACTCCAGTTTGGGACGGAACGGGCAGGCGAAACTCTGTTTCGCGAGAGAACGAGTGTTCATCCCGATTCCACGGGATACCCTGTTCGAATCCCTGTCCCGTGGGGACAGAATAGGTATAGCAACACATGCAAAAAGAGAAGAGTCCCGCAGGGACGACATATGGGGGAGGTTTCGTTCACACGCCCGATTGGGCCACGAATGCACACGGATCCAACACGGATGAATAAAAAATATAGATTCGGAGGTCAATGAGATCTGGGTGGGATGAAGAGACAGGAGGGGGGGCATACTGTTTCTGTGTCTGGTTGAAACGTTAACGGCACGGTTTTGATGATCCTCATCGCAATCGGGTTTTCCAGGACTGCGGTTTTTGATGGAGATGCATGATGGCAATGATAAGGATCGTCTCATCTTTTTCCTGATAGATAATGCCATAGGGAAAACGAATGGTAAGACAGCGGCGGGTTCTTTTTGACAGAGGTGACCACGCTTTGGGAAAGCGTGCAATTCGCTCCAGGGATCGCTTTATTTCGAGGGCAAATTCATATCCCAGGCCGGGACTCAACCGATTATAATACTCTATCGCGTTATTGAGTTCATCTTCAGCGGGTTGAATAAATTCAATTTTCATTCTTTTCGAGTATGCTTGTTGTCATTGATGTTGTCAAAAACTCTCTGTGCGGAACGGCTATGGATATCTCCACTTTCATAGGCATCGATACGCTCCTCTGCTTCTCCTGACCAGAGGTCATCAATTAAAGGATCGGGCGATAGCAAAAAACTCGATAATAGTTTTTCAGCGAATTCTGCTCTCTCGACAGGGTCGAGTTTCAGAGCATCTTTTAAGAGTTGTTCAGACTTTTTTGTCATGTATTTTTCCTTTACCTGCGATGATCATTATCAACAACAGTATAAATCCATTTTATAAATTATGCAAGTTGATATTTTCAATACAAAATTTCTGTTGTAGGGTAAACTGGAGTCGAATAGAAAGCGTCTCACGCAAAGGCGCAAAGGGCGCAAAGGACGCAAAAAAAAATAAACCACAAAGCCACAAAGGTCACAAAGCCCCCCGCACCACCTGGAGAAAATTAGGAAAAAACAGAAAAAACGCAAGATCGCCCCGGGATTGCTGTCCCGGGGCGTGTGCCGGGGAGGTACCCTCCGTGCCAAACTCCAGTTTGGGACGGAACGGGCGGGGGAAACTCTGTTTCGCGAGAGAACGAGTGTTCATCCCGAGCCCCCGACATACCCTGTTCGAATCCCTGTCCTGTGGGGATAGAATAGGTATAGCAATGCATGCAAAAAGAGACAAGAGTCCCGCAGGGATGATATATGGCGGCTTGTCGTTGATCACGCTGGAGATTCACATCGATCAGAGTCCTTTGAAGGGATGCAGAATGTCCTCTCATACAACGCCGTAAAGAAGACGAAACATCAAAAACCAACTTCTATGGGGAGATGACGAGTATGCACGAGAAAAAGCTGGCCCTTTTGATCGGAAATTCCGACGGTATTGGACTCGCCCTGACGCGTGACCTGTTGCATCGGGGGTGTCGGGTGGTGGGTGTGTCCAGGAGTCCATCGCCGCTGCAGGACGAATACTATGTCCACGAGGTCGCAGATGTCCAGGATGAAACCTATTCGGATCGTCTGGCCGGGCTGATCGCGACGCACGGCATTCCGCACCTATGTGTCTATTGCGCTGGTATCGGTGAGTTGCTGGACGTCTCGCGGATAGAGACCGAGGTGGCGGTGATGCAGGTCAATCTCACCGGCATGGTCAGGACCGTGGCCGCGGCACTGCCCGGCATGGTGGAACGGGGATCGGGACATCTCATCGGGCTCTCCAGCGTGGCGGACGAGATGCTCTCCGCTGAGGCACCGAGCTATCACGCCTCCAAGGCCGGGTTTTCATGCTATCTCGAAAGTCTGGCCCTGGCCATGACCCCCCGGGGCGTGCGGGTCACCAACATCCGCTTTGGATTTGTGGACACGAAAATGGCCAAAGGGGATGTAAAACCCTTTATGATGAGCGTGGACCGGGCCGTAGAGCATATCCTGCGCTGCATAGACAAACACCCCATCCGTTACACCGCACCCAAAGTCGTCGTGCCCCTGGTCAAGCTGCGCGCCTGGATGTTGCGGTGTAAGGTATGAAACGACGGGGGTGTCAGGCAAAGGCTCGGAGCCACAGCCGGACCGTCAGGGACGAAAAAAGCAAACCACGAAACCACAAAGATCATCAAGCCCGTCCCCCGACTAGGAGAAAATAGAGAAAAAACAAAAAAGATCGCCCCGGCATGCCTGGACCGGGGCGTATGACTGGGAGGGACATCTTGTGCCGTGAAGTTGGGGAAGGCTCGTCCGGCTCAAACGCCTGTTTGGGACGGAATCTGCATTATCTGTGCCGCCAGAGAGTCTGAGACCCGTTCGGGGTGATAAATACAGCGGTAATGTAAAAACAGAGGGACGACTCTAGCTCCTGATCTCTTGTTCATAGAGTTTTTCTTCCAGATAGAGTCCCAATGTATAAAAGATATTTCTCAATCCGCGAAGAAAAAAACAAATTTGGGGATGTACCCATTTGTCATCAAAGAGAAATTGGATAACATTGAGGTGATTTCGACCGATGCCATAGTATTTTCGAAAGGTTGGTAACGTTAATCGATCTGGCTGTTCCAGAGAGATATCTTCGATCGGCAGCCAATATTGTCCAACCTGAGCATCTTCTTTGACATCCATCAGGATATTGATATACTGCATGGCCATCATGAGATGGAAAAAATCATGTTCGAGGGCAGAGAGTGTGGAATGATGAAGCAATTTGTGGTGACGTTCAAAAAAGACAGGGCTAAAGATTTTGATGATTGGCCAGAACATCCGTTGATTGAATTCAAACAGTTCAAATTGGCTGGGAAAAAACGGTTGATCCGGCCAGTCGAGTATCTTTTCCAAAATATCAAAGAGTTTTTGATACGGAGTGTCATCAGAGATCGAGTAGGCTGTCCAGACCTCCTGACATTGATGCCATAACCTTTTATATTCAACATCATCAGGAATGGGAGCCTTTCCGACGACATAGGTGTTGAATTCATGACGGAATTTTGTGTATTGAGCTCGTTTTTCCTCCTGTGAATGTTCGGGCGAATCGATGATGTTATCAGCCGTATGCAAGATACAATAGGTTACCAGAGTACCCTGCTTGAATTTACCCGTCAGGACCCTCATTTTGTCATAGTATTGCTGCCCATTGGGATAGTTGGCATCCATCTGGGTGGCAAAGGATTCAAATGTTTTAAGATGAGGTCTTTCCGCTCGAGTTGTTTTTGTCTCCCGCTCCACACATGCCGTGTTTTTCATGTCCTGTCCCTTTTCGGTCTTGTCCGTTCCCCTATTGCGAATGGTTAAGGTAATGAATATAGTTCAATTTATCAAATATTATGCCAATTTAATTGAACCTTTTTCGTCCAAAGGGTATCGGGTTTTCTATCGATCATATGACTATGTGCCAGGGAATAGAGAAGACAAGGATTGGCTCAAATGCAAAATTAATATAGAATTGCACGAATATTGCGGTGTGTAGAAATGGTGCAGAATCCTTTACCCCTGCCGCATCCTCACCTTCCCTGGAGGCTGTCGGATGTGGGTGACACCTAATAGTGACAGTGGTCAAATAAAAGTGACACTGTTGAGGGCGAATGGAATGCATCGCGGAGTGAGCTGCTGTCGAACAGAACGGCCCTCACGCCAAGCCGCAAGGTGCGCAAAGGACGCAAAAAAACAAACCACGAAGCCGCAAAGTCTGCAAAAAACGCAAAAAAATACAAACCACAAAGCCACGAAGGTCACAAAGCCCCTCACCCCACCCGGCGAAAATAGGGAAAAAACAAACAAGATCGCCCCGGGATTCTGGTTCCGGGGCGTGTGCCGGGACGAGTCATCTTGTCCCGTGAGGGTGGGGGAGTCACCCTCC
>CAYPUH010000227.1:2177-7569 GCA_964413725.1 uncultured Cytophagia bacterium | reverse complement strand
TCCCAGTGTTTTAACACTCCATATTGCAAAATATAATACCTCCATATTTGTATTCTGCAGAAAAATTAAAATGTGTCCTTACAAAAGATCGCGTAACATGCTCCCGGGGACCCATGGATCAGGTTTCATCCTGAGACGACCCTTCTCCTTCGGTTTCCTTGATCTCTTCATCCGAAGGCAATTCATCCGTTTCGTCTTCCTCTTCTGCATCTTTGCGTTCCAATATATTGTCATCATCTTTAATGTTTCGAATGACGGTATAAAGCAGTGTATTTCCCACTGCAAAGGTCGAGAGTCCATACGCCAGCACCCAACCGGCAAGCGCCAACAGGCTCAAGGCATAGATATAGGACGCGATCACCACCGTTATAGGCAGGGTCTCCGGGTCGAGTCCAGGAATCATTCTGGAAAAGTATATCATGGACGTAAACTCGCCAAAAATCGGTTCGAGAAGATCCCGTCCCAAAATCAACCACGCCTGCAGAGTCGTCTGGCCATTTTGGGCCAAATGGATAAAATCACTTCCCATCACCGAAGCAAACATCCAATTCATCAGAACGACTGCTTGTTTTACAAACAGGGCAAACACACCCACAGCGATGATGGAGAGAGCCCCGACAATGGCCTCATACACTATCAACCGAACGGGTTGAGACCAAACCAGTGAAAATGTTTGAAAAATCGCTTCGAATGCATCCTCATCCGTGGTTGCCAGGATGGCTGGCGTCAACAGTATGGAGACCGCCAGGATTATCGCAAAAAAGAGAATAAACAGTGCAGCAACGAACCAGATGATGGTAAAAAGACTGATACCCAGCTCACCAATATAGGGAATTTTGCCCAGCAAGCCCACTACAGCACCACCAAGAAACATCAAACCAATCAAAACCGCCAGCGAAACCGGGGTGAGAAGGACAGACCAGATTTTTCGAACAGAGAACGAAAACGCCTCTCGCCAGGTATAGAAATGATTACCTTTGGAAACCATATACGCGGCACGGGAAACGGCGGTGGCGGTAACGAGATACGCGATGAGTAAAAACAGATGTGAAAGAATCATAACAATCCAGGAATACCAGATCATGGAATGCCCACAGGCAAAACTGCAGGGCAAGAGTCCAAACTGACTCCAGACAACCGACAGATCCATTCCATTCAACAGGAATCCAAGATAGGATAATATGAGATAGCCTACATAGCCAATTCCCATTCCGAGAAATTGAATCCACAGTCTCTGCATGCTCAAGGCTATTCTTGGCGCTTTAAACAAATCTCGAAAATCAAATCGAAGCGATAACATGAGTCCCCTCCGGGTTTTTGAGTTCTCGGTTCTATTCGGTCAATAAGATGCTGAATCCGTATGACGTATGTTGGATTCACTGGTTGAGGAGGCCCGTCCTTTTTTATTGATCCTGACGTTGACGATGCGATTCCGTTCAACTTTGACCATCACAAGTTCATAGGCCCCGTAATGCACCACGTCATTTTCTCCTGGCACAGAACCGGTCAGATCGAAAATAAAGCCTCCCAGCGTATCATATTCTTCCCGTTCCGGGATGTTGATATCAATCAGTTCGTTGAGCGAATGGACATCGATCTTGGCATTGACAAGCAAGGATGTTTCATCAATTATCTTGTATAAATCCACTTCACGATCATATTCGTCACGAATTTCTCCAACAATTTCCTCCAGAACATCTTCCAGAGTCACCAAACCCGAGGTGCCACCGTATTCATCAACAACGATGGCCATATGTTGTCTCTCTTTCTGAAACAGTTTGAGCAAATCGTCAATCTTTTTGCTCTCTGGTACAAATATAGCCGGTCGTGCCAATTCCAACAAATCCACTAAAGCCTGTTTGTCGCTGACAGACGGTAGCAGGTCCTTAGCGTTGATAATGCCACGGATTCGATCAATGGTTTCCTCAAAAACGGGAATCCTTGTATGTCCCCTGAACTTGATCGTCCCGATCAAATCCTCGGTTGTGGTATCATGAGAGACACAAACCATATCGGTTCGAGGGATCATTATTTCCCGGACAATTGTGTCTCCAAATTCAAATATAGAGTGAAGCAGTTCCTTTTCTTCTGCTTCCAACTCACCCTGCTCCTCGCCCAATTCGAGCAGGGATTGCAATTCTTCGGGGCGAAAGAGCCGTTCTTCCTCTGACTCGGTTAACCGCAAAATCGAAATGAAAAATGACAGACCCTTGTCGATAACCAGTGTCAGTGGAAAGAAAAAAAGATATATCAAAGAGACTGCCGGTGCAACGCCAAGAGAAAATTTTTGTGAATTTTTAACAGCAAAAACCTTGGGGCTGATCTCGCTGATCAACAGAATTAAAAAGGTCACCACAACCACATTCAAAAACACCCCAAGGGTTTTACTCCAGCCGGCCTGGATGAAAAAACGAGTCGTTAAAAGTGTAGCCAAAGATGCGGCGGTTACGTTTACCAGTGTGTTTCCGATCAAAAGAGTAATCAGCAATCGTCTCGGCCGACTCAACAGAGACAGGACGCGCTTGGCCCGTGGACTCATGCTCTCGGCCATTTTTTCCAGAGTCACCCGATTCAGGGAAAAAAAAGCAGTCTCAGAACCAGAAAAAAAAGCGGATAACAACAAGAGGATAAAAAATGCAATCAAATATGATCCAGGATCAGATTCCAAAGAGTTGAACCTCCTCTAGCATAATACCCGGGCTCGGTGTGACGCTCCGAACCCCTTATCAATTCCAACGATATCGACACCACTGTATAAAACGGTTAGGACGCAGACCAATAATTGCGATAGTACTCTGTTGTTTTACCAAAATTTGGCACCAAACGGGAAAATGGGTATCGAGTAACTATTCCTCTCAGACGTTGTCCTTACAATGCAAGTTTAGAGCCTCAAGCGCTCTATTTTCGTGTTGCGTCATTTTCTCTCGTTGTGAGTCACTATCATCGGTGTATCCGACAAGATGGTACAATCCATGCGCCATCAGTCGGTACATTTCCGCTTCAACCGGGACACCAAAATCCTGAGCCTGCTCCCGGGCCTGCTCCACATTGACATAAATCTCCCCTTCTATTGGATCCCCTTTATCTTCCAGGTTAAATGAGATGACATCGGTGGTTGTATTCTTTGAGAAAAATTGTCGATTCATTTCTATAGTATCCGAGTGATCCATAAAGATAACCGTAATCTCTGCGTTTTCTCGGCATCCCTGTTCCGCGAGAACAAAATCGACAAGATACTGAATATTGTTGACGTTTTGTTCCTGAAAATCGATCGTTGTTTCTAAATGCAATCTAGCCATTTTTATTGTCATCTGCAGCTTTGGCAGTCTCTTCTTTTTTATCGGGATAATCAATCCGTCCGTGAAAAATGCCGTTCAAGATCTTTTGAAAGGCCTCTGAAATTTTGGATAAATTTTTAAGGGTTAGAGGAGAATCGTCCAGCTCACCGCTCTTGAATCGTTCGTCGATATAATTCTCCACCAGGTTTTTAATCCGATTGGGTGTGGGTTCCTTCAGAGTACGAGACGATGCTTCGATGCCATCAGCCAACATAACGATAGCGGTTTCGATTCGTCGGGGACGTGGACCCGGATACCGAAATTCGTTCTCAGAAACCGACTTCCGGGCGTTCTCTGACGCTTTTTGATAAAAATAACTCATCAGAGCCGTGCCATGGTGTTCATAGATAAACCCTTCAATTTCCTTGGGCAACCCATGGGCACGAGCCATATCGACTCCCTTTCGAACGTGATTCATCAGCACCAGCGCACTCATGGACGGCGCAAGTTTTTCTTGTGGATTCCGGCCTTTGGTCTGGTTTTCAACAAAATACTCCGGCTTTTCCAATTTGCCAATGTCGTGATAATATGCACCAACCCTGGCCAAAAGAGGGTTTCCTCCAACCGCTTCTGTGGCTGCCTCTGCCAGGTTTCCAACCACAATG
Source organism: uncultured Cytophagia bacterium (assembly GCA_964413725.1). GTDB lineage: Bacteria > Zhuqueibacterota > Zhuqueibacteria > Residuimicrobiales > Oceaniaggregativiventaceae > CAYPUH01. The sequence goes on along the minus strand of CAYPUH010000227.1, from coordinate 3,626 downwards.
CTGTGATGGTACGTCCCGGGAGCTTGCATCGCCAACTGTCGCAACAGAGGTTGATTGAGATCCGACAGCTCCAGAAGCGTCATATCCGTGGTCATATCAAATGCAAACTCAAAGATAATCAGCAGACCGTAGGCAAACACCGGCGCAAAAAAACCATTCAGGATACCCATCAGAACATTTTGCGCCATATCGGAAAAGGATATGTAACTGAGCAAATCATTCACCACGATCGCAACCAGATAGGCACCCATGGCGGCAGCCATGGAGTGCAAAACCCAGTTTCTTGTTCGAACCTTGCTCACCGTCAGTATGACAACACTACTGACGAAAATCGATACAAACGTGATGCTGTACTCATTGCCTCGCATCGCCCCCAACAACAGACTGAGGGTAACAGCCGTCACCAATCCCACACTACTATTGAAAAAGATAGTGACAATGATTACACCCATTGTAATAGGTATCAGATAGGCTGTTTGATCGAGACGAGTCACCACAAACGTGAGCAGAGCGGTCAGGAGGATGACCAGTCCGATCAGCAAAATTTGTTTCCGATCATCCATAATCGAACGTTGATTGCGCGACAAATAGATAACCAGAATACCAATGATGATCAATGTAATGAAAAATTTAGCCAGATGGGGGATCACCCGGGACCAGACACCCGCCGTTTCTCCCCGCTCAGCCTTTACCATGGCCAGCGAGGTCAATTTCTCTATATGCTGTTTGCTAACCCGTTGATGACTGTCGATAATCCGCTCTCCCGCGAGAACCTGATCCTTGGCGAGAGGAACATTGGCTACAGCAGCGTCAATCCGCGCCTCATGCTCTTCTTTAAGGTAGATCACATTGGGTTGTAGAAAATGAACAGCAATTTGGTATCCAACCTTGATCTCATGCTCGTTCAGCCCTTCGATCTGACGTAATTTTTCCAACAGTGTGTTGCGGGATTCCGTGAGGCCATGATAGTAATTGAGATCTTCAAGTTCTTCGATCCGCTCTGCACCCTCTTTTTGTATGGAAAGCCTTTTCACCCCGTCGGGGAATGTCGCTTTTTCCACATTCAGAATGCCGACGGAATACATATCTTTAACAACGGTGATAATGGATTTTGCCAGGGACTCACATGTTTTTAGTCGTTTCTGGACCTGTGCTGGTGATACAGGAGTGGATACAGATGACTCCGTAGAGGAAAACCCGGTCATCAGGGACACCATATCCTCATCGGAAATGACAATGCCCTGATCGCGGAAAAAACTTTTCAACTCCTCCTGGGTCACATCGGGTCGTCGCAGCATTCGATCAAGCTGCCCGATAAACTCCATCAACCTATCTTGCTGTGTGTCCGCAATCTGGGTATCCAGTCGAAAGGCAGGAGGAACATTTTCACGCGCTTCCTGGCGGTCTGCTGCGTACTCGTCTTCGCTCTTGTTTATGGGAAAGGTGAAC
>CAYPUH010000227.1:1663-2167 GCA_964413725.1 uncultured Cytophagia bacterium | reverse complement strand
ATATAAACACGCCCCTCTTTTAAATCCGCAAATTGAAAAGACGTGCCCGTGGGATACATAAATGAAATCACCAGAGATAGAACCAGAAGACCCGCCAGTTCTATCTTGTAATGAGACAGAAACTCTCCCAGGCCCAGAGACCGTCGTCGTGGCATAGATGCAATGGGTTTCTTGGGCGGATGTTTGCCAAACAATCTTGACCGTATATTCAAAATAGGCCTCATACAGCTTGAGAATCTTGATCAAAGGATTCATATGCTTTGATGATCTTTCGAACCAGAGAATGGCGAATCACATCGCGTTCATTGAGATAGATAAAATCGATACCATCTATTCGTTTCAAGATCCGTTGGATCTGGATCAACCCGGATTCTTCCCGTGGGGGCAAGTCGATCTGGGTGATATCCCCGGTAATAATCGCCTTGGAATTGGCACCCAGCCTTGTCAAAAACATCTTCATTTGCGCCGAGGTGGTATTTTGAGCTTCATCGAGAATCACAAAGC
>CAYPUH010000227.1:0-1653 GCA_964413725.1 uncultured Cytophagia bacterium | reverse complement strand
CAAAGCTGTTATTCAGGGTTCGCCCACGCATATAGGCGAGAGGTGCGATTTCAATGGTATGTGTCTCCAGCTGACGTCTCAGTTTATCCTGAGGAATCATATCGTAGAGGGCATCATACAAGGGACGAAGATAGGGATCAACTTTTTCCCGGAAATCTCCGGGTAAAAAGCCTAGACTTTCTCCCGCTTCCACAGCCGGACGGCACAAAACAATGCGTTCGACATTGCGGTCTCTCAGGTTGGCGACCGCCACGGCCACCGCGAGGAAGGTTTTACCTGTCCCTGCGGGTCCGATCGAAACCACAATATCATTTCGTTGCGTCGATTTAAAATACGCTTCCTGACCAGATGTTCGGGGTTTTATGACGCCCTTTTTGGTGTAGATAACGACTGAATCCAGATCTCGCTTTTCCTGTCCTGCCTCGCTCAATCGGCTGACGGTATCCACATCGTCTTCGCTGACCATTCCAGACTGGTTAATCATGTATATCAATTCATTAATAACGCGCTCGGCTTTTTCAAGTTCCTCCTCATCGCCACGTACGATCAGTTCGGAACCACGTCCAATAATCTGAACATTCAACCGACTTTCAAGCGATCTCAGGTTCTCATCCTGAAATCCATAAAAATCGATGGGATTGATTCCCCGCATTTCTATTCGTTTTTCTTGTACCACAACAAACTCTTATAAATTACGATATTTGAAAGTTATCTACAATATTTTATTTCTTGTGATCCCGGTTCCGGGTTCGCATTCAGAGGGCTAACCGGGTGTTCCTTCGAGAACCAAAACGGCATCATGTGCCCATTTTGCTTCAAATTAAGATTTTTTAATCTCAGATGCAATATCGCTTGTATTCCCCTATCTCTCACTCGAGCCAGGTCCTGACACAAATGGCCGTCTGCCTCCAACTCCGTGGCCATGACAGGAGATGTTGCAACCTTAATCATTCCCCCTACATGAGCAGAGATCACAACGAGCATCATGTGTCGGCCATACAGAACTCATGACAATGTCAATGATATCACCGGATTTTCATATTCCGGGTGATAAACGGAGCGGTACAACACCAAATTACAACAAAAAACTCCCGGCCCGAATGAGGATAATTCGGACCGAGAGTTTTTAATAAAACAGGTGAATCGGCAAATTCTCCGATTTCCCTCGTTTGATTCATACTGTATCAGACTTTAATTGGCCGGTACGACAAGAACAGTATAAGGGAAAATCATATTGGGATCTTCACCGATGATACCTTTATTCTTTTCATAGATCTTTGTCCAGTTTGCAGGATCGCCCAAAATATCAGCTTGGCCTGCAATCTTGGCCAGGTAATCGCCCTTTTCCACCAGATACTCTTCCGGGCCAACTTCACGCTGGACTTTGAGAATCTGATCGGGGTAAATCAAATCGGGGTCTTTGATTTGATCGCTGTTATAGGAATAGATTCGCATCCACTGCATGGGATTGTCATAAATCTCCTCTTTGCCGGAGATTTTCCACAGATAGTCGCCCACGACTACATTGTATTCGTCATAGACAGCTTTGGGCATTTTGTTGCGAACCTGGGTCAATTTGCCTTCAATAGAGGCAATCATGTTTTGCATTTCCGTCAAAGCAGAGATACGATTCTTTTTGTGCATCTCTAGCTG
>CAYPUH010000226.1:0-7611 GCA_964413725.1 uncultured Cytophagia bacterium | reverse complement strand
TCGATGGCGATGCTCTCTTTACCGAATGCGTGCTCGGACTCAATCGCTGCGGCGATGACCATCCCTGTCCCCTGCACGAAAAATGGGCACCCATACGCGATCGACTGGCAGATCTCTTTCGCTCCACCACCGTCGCCGAAATGGCCGCCAAAGTCAAGGAGATGGACTATCGCCTCACCGATCTGCTCCAGGGAGACGATAGCACATCGTCACACTTTTCCTGACGACACAAACAACCGTCCACCTGAACCGGGACGGTTTTTTTGTACCTCTATTTAAGACATTTTTGTCTTATATAAAAGCGATACTCTTGCACAAAAGCCGCAAGGGCGTTACGACTATACAGTCACACGATGATTTTAAAGGCTATGAAAAACCGCATCACGCAAAAACGCAAAGATAAAATCCAATGATTCAGATCAGCCTGTATGTTGTTGTTAGTTTTTTCTTTGCGTGTCTTGGTGTCTTGGCGTCTTTGCGACTTGGCGTGAGGCGGTTTTTTATCAAACATCAAACAAAACCATCCCGCATCAACATCAACCGACGATACCATACAGAGAGACACCATGAATTCAAACTCGTTCTACCATGCCCTGTCAGACCGATATGACCGGATGACGCGCTTTGACCACCGTCTGAACCGCGAGATCGAACGCCTGTCCAGCTGGATTGGGGATCCCCCCGTCACCACCGCCCTGGATGTGGGCTGTGGCACCGGGTTGCACACCCTGGCATTGGCATCCCTGGGCATGGACGTGACCGGCATCGACCCGTCGGAGGCCATGCTGCAACGCGCCCGCGAACACAGCCGCAATCTGGACCTGTCCGCCACCTTTGTCCGCGGCGACATGACCGACCTCGCCTCCCGCTTCGATCCCGTCGGGTCGGTCTGGTGCCTGGGCAATACCCTCCCCCACCTGAGCCGGGAAGAACTGACCGCCGCCTGTCAGGAGTTTAAACAGGTGTTGCAGCCGGGCGGACGCCTGGTGATCGAACTGATCAATTTCGACCGCGTCCTCGATAGCGGGGAGCGGTGGGTGGGATTCAGTGGTGACGGTCAGGTCGACTTTTTCCGCTTCTATGATATCCTCGACGACCGCGTCCGGTTCAATATCCTCACCCTGGACCGCACCCGGGAAACCCCGGATACCCGTCTGGACAGCACCCTCCTCACCCCGTTCCGGGTCGACGACATCGAAACGGCTCTCTTGTCAGCGGGATTTGAACACATCGAACGCTTTGCCAACCGCGACCGGATACCCTGGACCCCGGATGCCAAAAATATCGTCATCACCGCGCATCCGGGTGCGACGCACCTTCATTAAAAACAACAGGTAAAGATAATAAAGAAAAGGCCCTTCGACTGTACGGTGCGTCGCACCTCGATTATAGACGCCCTACCCCCGGGTACGACGCACCTTCAGTACAAACAGCAATCAGAGATGATAAAAAAAAGGAACCCATCGACCGTACGGTGCGTCGTACCTCGATTCCTGCCAATCTCTGCGTCTTTGCGAACTCTGCGTTGATTGGTTATGGACATTTCACTCAGGACAAAACGAAACAATACCATAGAGGAGCCCATCATGCCCCGACAGATGAGAAAAATCATTCAGATCGATGAACACCTCTGCAACGGATGCGGCGAATGCATCCCCAACTGCCATGAAGGTGCCATTGAACTGGTAGAGACCCCGGATGGAAAAAAGGCGAGACGGGCAAAGGAGAGTTTTTGCGACGGTCTGGGCGCCTGTCTGGGAACCTGCCCCACCGGGGCGTTGACCATCGTGGAAAAAGAAGCGGATGCCTTTGACAAAGCCGCGGTGGAACAGCATCTCAAAGAGGAGCCCCTCAAAACCACACCGGATCCGGCAGAGGGCCATGTCTGTCCCGGCATGCGGGTGATCAACGACCGGCTGCAACAGGATACTCCACCGTCCACGTCCGAACATAAAGCACCCCCGTCGGAACTAAGGCAATGGCCCATCCAGCTGCAGCTGATTCCGCTGACCGCACCCTTTTTGCAGAGCGCAGATCTGGCCCTCATCGCCGACTGTGCCGCCATCGCCTATACGGCCGTGCATCCCGAGTTCCTGCGCGACCACGCCATCGCCATGGCCTGCCCGAAACTGGATAACGTCTCTGCCACTATCGACAAACTGGCCGACATGTTGCACCAGTCCGGTCTCGAGAGCATTACCGTGCTGCATATGCAGGTACCGTGCTGTGGCAAACTGATCCAGATCGTACAACAGGCCATGGCCATATCCGGCATAACCGTGTCGGTAAAGACGATCCAGATCGGCCTCAATGGCAAAAAAACGACGGTGCGTCACCTTTCACAGACGGCAGACGCTCATCAATAGCCGGCCTTGAGAGCCTCCTGACGCAAAAAGGACTCCATGGCCCGTTCCCGGCTGGTATCCGCCGGCTGCGTCAGGTATTGATAGGGTCGCGGCGAGTCATAGGCGAACATGGAATGACACAGGGTGCAGTCATGGGCCATGTTCGCGCCGCTGTCATCCGTCAGATGAGCGTTGTGACAGCGGAAACAGCCGTCCGAGACACCCCCGTGCCCGATATGCGGCGGATAGGTGTTCCAGTCCAGCTTCATCTCCGGATGGATGTTGCGACGATAGACGGCCTGACACACCTGAACCGCCTGTTCCACCGCCTCCGCGTCAACGGTCTCGTCCAGACGGGTATAGAATCCCTCCAGATGCCGCCGGATGCGGATCATGGCCGATTCCACATCATCGTAAAAAGAGATCGCCGCCAGCGCCTCCCGCTTGATATAGGGCAACGAGCGGTCCAGCCGTCCGCTGCGGATACGGTCGTCGATGGCCTGCTCCGGATTCTCATAGATGTGCGTGGCGCGATTGTGACAGTCCACACAATCCATTACCCGCACACTCTCCTCTTCAGCATCTGGATGTTCAGCAAGCCGCTCATTGTGATACCGCGTCACCGACCCATCCCCATGCACCACCTCACACCAGATGATCGTTTCCCGTTCGTCATTGACCGACGTATATCGCACCGTGTTGTCATCAGCCACATGCCAGTGAATGCCGGCGCGGCCGGCCTCGGTTCCGGTGTCGATCTTGAGATGAAGCGTGGTATACAGCGGCGTCGAGGTCCGGTCCAGACGATGTTGAACGCGAATATCCACCCGCCGGCCATAGAATTTCTCCGGCCAGTGACAGTGCTCACAGGTCTCCTGTGCCGGACGCAATTGGTGCACCGGTGTGGGAATGGGCTGGTTATAGGTGTTGGTGGCGGCCAGAGCCATCTGGCGCAGACCGTTGAGTTTGGAATTGACCAGGGCCTCTACCCCTTCCCCCACATGACACTCGACGCACGGCACCCGGGCGTGCGGCGAATCCTGATAGGTGGTCCATTCGGGATTCATCACGCGGTGACAGGCCGTACCGCAAAAGCGGGCCGAATCCATAAAGTGCAGCGTGCGGATACTCGCCCCCACCATAAAGAGAACGTTCAACAGCGTCAGCGCGCCAATGATGGCAAACAGACGCGAACCCAACAGTCGTCCGCGAATGTCCTCGGGGACAAACTGCTCGCGCAACAACTCCCGGGTCGACAGCCCGCGCAGGCGTTTATAGCGTATCCATCCAATGGGAATCAGAATCAGACCGATCACAAAAAGCGTGGGAAACAACAGATAGGTGACGAGACCGATATAGGCATTGGTCAGGAGACCCATTAGACGCAGCAGTTCCAGAAAGAGAAAGGTGATGAACGCCGATGTGACGAGAATGACCCCCAGCTTGCCGGTCCAGTGTACCGACACCCCGCGCATGAAATTGATAAACCGTCGGATCATCGGGACTCCATCGTCGCTTTAAAATACTGTCGATATCGTTCCTGTATCTCTCCGGAGCGGAGACGCTTGCGAATGGATTCGGTGGATTCGTTCACCCAGCTGTGTAGCGGATCGGTCTGCAACAGGCTGTCCAGGGCAGCGTTCAACTCGGGATCGTCCAGGTCGCGGACCTGGGGCACGAATTTGAGATAGAAATGCTCTACCACCTCGTACATGCCGTGCCACCAGGTATAATCGGGTCCCATCATCGAGGCGCCGTGCCGGGCCCGACGGCCTTCATGATGCCAGAGCTCCCAGTAGGTCCATTCCAGCTCGTTGGCGAATTCGGCCGGATAGTCGAGCAGGTCTTTCTCCCAGACCCGGTTCATGATGCGGGTGGCCGGACGCGCGAATTTGTCATTGTACAACCGCACCACAGCGTCGAACTGATAGAAATGCCCGTCCACAAAGGTGGTGCCGTGACAGGTGCTGCACACCTCTTTCATGCGCGCCCGACGCTCGGTGTGGTTTTCCTTGTATGTGGAGACGGGGGGCCTCAGAGTCCAGGCGATGCGACGGCCCAGGTCGTGGTGCACCGCCTGCTCGTCGGTGGCGGACATGTGACAGCTCACGCAGGTGGGGGCGGCATGGTAATCCTGCCCCACCACCCAGCGATCCGCTTTCAGATTCATGCGCTCCCTGTTGGTGTAATAGGTGTTGCCGTGTTTGGATTCTTCATATACCTCTTTTTGCGGATGATCCGGCCCCAGATGGCATTTGGAACAGGACTCGGGCTGACGCGCTTGCGCCCGGGAAAAGAGATGCCGCACGTGACAGGCATTGCACGAGCCTCTGGACCCGTCCGGATGAATGCGGCCGATGCCGTTGTTGGGCCAGCTCTCCATGGAGAGCTTGTTCTCGCGAGCCTCATCCACCTCGATCTTGGCACCATGACAGCTTTCACAACCGGTGATGGCCACCGGCAGTCCGGCAGAGGTGTGCGCCAGATAGGCGTCATTGGACTCCAGGATCTCGCCGGCCCGGGCGTGGTAGGAACCGCTCATCTGCTCCGACTCTTTGGGATGACACTCGCCACAGTCTTTCGGCGTCACCATCGTGGCAATCCACGCATCATAATGCTCGAACGCATCCGGATCGTCGCGGTCCGCGCCATGACAGTCGATACAGGTCACCTGATGCGCGGCGTGCGATGACTCATACCACTGGTTATACAGTCCGCGCGACTGCTCCTTGTGACAGGTCATACACCGCCCGGCCACCGTCGATTCCGTCTGGGCCCATACCACACCTGAAATCAATACCATCACCATAACCAGGCCAGGAATACGTTTCATAAACCCTCCCCTATAATCTCCTGTTCATACCCCCCCAGAGGTCCCACATCTCTCCCTTAACCCTTGACACTTGCCCCTTGCCTCGTCGTCCCTCTCACTTCTCCTCTCTCACACTCTTTTTCTCTCACTATCTTCTTTTCTCACTCTCATTTCTCTCACTATCTTCCCCCACCCATTAGCATCTTATTTACAACATACCCATATTCGCGTCCAATCGCAATAAAAAGCCTTGACACTTTTGTCGCATTGTTTTATATTTAAGATATAAAGGTCTTATTAGCTTATTTTTCCAACTTGATTCGTCTGTTATTCGCTTCCGGAACTTGACACGGGTCCGGGGCGTCATCCATTCATATCCTGAGGAGGGTTCACCATGTTTTGTTTTCAATGTCAGGAAGCACTCAACAACACCGGCTGCACTCAAAAGGGTGTCTGTGGCAAGACCGACGAGGTCGCCAGCCTGCAGGATCTGCTCATCCTCATCACCAAAGGCCTCTCCTTTTGGTCCACCCGTGCCCGTCAGCTGGGACTCGAGGTGGATGAGAGCGTGGACCGGTTTGTGCTGGAAGCCCTGTTCATCACCGTCACCAATGTCAATTTCGACCCGGATGACATCGACAGGCGCATCGACCAGGCCTTTGACCTGCGCGATGCCCTGAGAAAGCGGGTCACAGAGGCGGAATCCGAACCCGCCTCCACCTCATTGCCCGATGCCGCCACCGTTGCGCGCATCGACAGCCGCAAAGAACGCCTGGACAAAGCCGCAGCCGACGGCGTGCTCGCCAGCGAAGATCCGGATATCCGTTCCCTGCGCGAACTGGTCACCTATGGCATCAAGGGCATCGCCGCCTATGCCGACCACGCCTATGTCCTCAACCACACCGACCCCAAACTCTACAGCTTTATGCAGGAAGCTCTGGCCGCCACCCTGGACGACTCGCTCTCTGTCGACCACCTGGTCCAGTGGGTGCTGCGCACCGGCGACAACTGCGTGTCCGTCATGGCACTGCTCGACGAGGCCAACACCTCCACCTATGGCCATCCCGAGCCCACACAGGTCAGTACCGGCACCAAAGCCGGACCCGCCATTCTCGTCAGCGGTCACGATCTGCTCGATATGGAAGAGATCCTGAAACAGAGCGAAGGCAGGGGTATCAACGTCTATACCCATGGTGAAATGCTGCCTGCGCTGGCTTATCCCGAACTGAAAAAATACGATCATTTCAAGGGCAACTATGGCTCCGGATGGTGGAATCAGCAAAAAGATTTCGACGCCTTTAACGGCGCCATCGTCATGACCACCAACTGTCTGCAAAAGCCCCGCAACAGCTACCAGCATCGCCTGTTCAACACCGGTCTGGTGGGCTGGCCGGGTGTGGCACACATTCCCAATCGTATCGATGGTCAACCCAAGGATTTCTCCCCCGTCATCGACAAGGCGCTGAGCCTCAAGCCGGGACTGGAAAAAACCGACGGCATCACAATCACCATCGGCTTTGCCCGCAACACATTGCTCGACAATGCCGACGCCATCCTGGACGCCATCAACTCCGGCAAGCTGAAACGCTTTGTGGTCATGGCCGGATGTGACGGACGCCAAAACACCCGGGAATACTTTACCGAGGTGGCAAAACAACTACCGCAGGAAACCGCCATCCTCACCGCCGGCTGTGCAAAGTACCGCTACAACAAACTGCAGCTGGGCGATATCGACGGGATTCCACGCGTCATCGATGCCGGTCAGTGCAACGACTCCTATTCCCTGGCCTATACCGCGCTCAAATTGAAAGAGATCCTCAACCTGGACGACATCAACGACCTGCCCATCTCCTACGACATTGCGTGGTATGAACAAAAGGCCATCACCGTGCTGCTGGCCCTGTTGTCCCTGGGCGTCAAAGGCATCCGCCTGGGACCCACCCTGCCCGCCTTTTTGTCCGAAAACATCGCCAGGGTGCTGGTGGAACAGTTTGACATCAAACCCGTCACCACCCCGCAAGCCGACATCGAAGCCATGATGCAGGGAAACTGAACCCTTTCCGCCCCAGCGCTCGTTTCCGCCCCGGACATCACTGTCACTGTCCGGGGCGTTCTTGTTTTCCGGGTTTGATCTTTTTTTGCGTATGTTGCGTTCTTTGCGCCTTTGCGTGAGGTATTTTTTCGATCCCTGACTTGGAATGATATGGGTGTTATTCTCCCCTGGAGTATGTCAGGTACAGCGAGCAGGCGTCGTGGGTGCGTTGCCGGAGCTAGACCGGAGGAGGCAGAGGTGGGCCTGAGAATTGATAGGGTGTGGGCTATCCGGGGGGTGTGTCTACAAAAGATGTGCAGGGGACATCTGACGATTCGTTTGATTTGATTTATTTGTCTCTCTTTTTTTTCTTGGTGTCCTTGGTGCCTTTGTGCAAGATTGTTTTTTCTTTGCGTTCCTTG
>CAYPUH010000225.1:0-7615 GCA_964413725.1 uncultured Cytophagia bacterium | reverse complement strand
GGACAGAGCCGGAGCGGTCTTACAGAAAAAAACACACAGCCGATAGGATCCAGCAGCAAAACCGACCCCATCGGCCCTTTAAATGTCACACCCGTCTACCGCCGCAGATAGAGATACTGATGGGTGCGGGATTCCACGGCTTTCATATGGTCATAATAGTCGGCATAGTCCTCGACAGAGACCGACCGGATCCGGTTTTCCACACCACTGACGAGGACAAGGGAATCGGCGCTCCTGTGGAGCTGACACCAGCACCGGCCAAATGGAGAGGAAAGGGTATCGGCGTGCGCGGGAGATACCAGTTGGTACGGTTGTGGCCAGGTGATCACCAACGAGTCCTGCCGCACATACGGCGTGGGATTCCATAGCGGGGTCTGGCGGTCTTCCGGCGATTCGCCGTCAAACGAGGTTCGCGTCACCAGACGGGGTTGAAACAGCCAGCGTGAACCGGCGCGTCGTCCGAAATTCGCGATCTCGCATACACCTTCCACCACCAGCTCGCGTTCCGGATCGGCCAGAGCATCAAAGGTCACCAGAGCCGACTCAAAGGTCTCCGATCGCGTGACCTGCCGCAGCCACCAGGTCTCTCGATCCGCTTTCGGGGTCGCCTGAATCCGCATCCGCATCCGGTCGGCCAGATTGCCCTGATAGCTCACGCGGACAGAGAGACGAGCGGTGCGGTCCGCGCGAAGGTCGAGTCGGCCGTTCAGACGCATCCGGTTGTCGTCGGATGTGCTCTCTGGAGTCCGGATCAGCCGGCTGCGCATGCCATCGATCACCAGTGCATGGACGCCCTCGATGACGTCAGGCGGATCATCCACCCGACACACATCGCTGGTACACTCGACCCATAACGTATCCGCGCCCGCAGGCACACAGACGATACAGTGGTTAAAGTCCATGGACGGGCGATCCGGATCGATAAATCCCGCGTTTGTGGTCCGGATCAACACGGGAAAAGCGGGAATGCCCGCCTGCCGCAGGGTGGCCGCAAAACAAAACGAGAGATCCTTGCAATCACCATATCCCAGTTGCAGGGTCTCGTGCACCGGATGGGGGATCAGTTCAGCGAGACCCTTGTAATGCTGAACATAGCGGTACTGACGCTGCAATTGACGGTACCGTGTCCTGATTTCGGGAATCAACGCGGAATCGGACGGACTCGACCGAACCGCGCCGGATCGCACTGGCTCCGGAAAAGCGGCCTCTGTCAACTGCTGGTACCAGGCACCCAGGTCGGCCCAGCTGTACACCACCCTGCGCACCCCCGCCAGATCCATGATTTCCGGTTGATAATCCACCCAAACGCCGGTACCGGAACCCGGTTTTTGCATGTATTCATCTTCCAGGGCGGCCAGGTCGGTGACGGTCCACTGCCATTGAAACAAATCCTCTGTTTTGCGGGGAGCGATACTCTCAAGCCCGGAAACCGACCAGGTTCCGGTAAGGGAATCCTCCGACTGTATGGTGAGACAGGCCCGCTCCACCGGTACGGATCTCCGGGGACTCCAGGTGGACCAGAACAACCAGGATCCGAGCCGGTACCGCTTTTTGTGCGAGACGATATAGGGTGGCTTTAAATGTTCCAATTCGTAATAGACCACCCGACGATCCTGGGACAGAACGTCGACAAAGGCAGATGAGGATTTGATCTGATCCTCGTCCAGACGCTCGAGTTCTTGGCCCGAGGTGTCATAGACAGCAGCATCGATGGACTCGAGTTCGCAAAATGGATGGGTAAAAAACCTCTCATGTCCCAGATACCGGTCCGATTTGCGGGCGATCAGGACACGCGTGTGTTCGGTGACCTCCAGCTCGCCGTTTTTGAGCACATGCACGGTCATGTCACTGGACACCACCCGCGAATCCGGGACCGCGTCGGCCGACACCGCACACACGATCAGAACCCATGCGGCGATGAGGCTGTAGAATCGTTGTATCCGGTTCATAGGCTGCTCTCGCTTTCTGTTCCGGGGCCGATAATGATGGCCTCCTGATCATAGTCGACAAGGGTTTCAAATTCCTCACGGAACGACGAATAATACCGCACCGGCACCTCTGTTCGTTTGAGGCGAAATAACCGTTCGCCGACGAGGGTACCGGGGTCCTCGGGATCGGTCTCAAAAGAGCGGACATAGGAGAAAAAGGTGTTGCTGATCCGGGTGGAACGCGGACATTCGCGAACCTCATACCCCTCGGGCAGATGAAGCCGGAACACCTCCTTGTCCATAGACTTGCAGTCAAACTCGACCGGGTAGGAGCGCTCGGGATTGGAAAACGGATTTTGCTCAAAGGCAAACACCCACGGAGGGGTCACAAGGATCTCTGATCCCAGATTCTCGGCTTCAGATTCCACCTCGAATGTCACCTCCAGCGTATCGGCAACGCGGGGCCGGGCGGGATGATCAGATTCTATAGAATCGAACGGCAGAATCGGATCCAGCTGCTCCTTGAAAAACTCTGACCAGTCAGAGACCGTCTCCAGCACATGGCAATCCTCATTGCAGGCATAGCCCATGGAAATATACTCGGCAGTGCCCCGGAGTTCTCCGTCGGCATCCAGCTTCCAGTCTGTTTCCAGAGAGGACAGACTTGACAAACGATTGTTTTTGATCGAGATAAATCGAGGGTTATCAACATCCAGAAGTAGCGCCTTGCCATTGTAATCCGACAGCGGCAGTCGGTCGTGAATCAGATAGGGATCGGAGCAATCGAGCAACAGGGGGCGTCGTTGAACAGTCACCCGCACGATGGCGTGGTTGAACTGGGTCAGGAAGGAATGTTTTTCATCCACCTTCCCCTGCGATCTCCGGCTCAACAGCACGGGAAGCGGCTCGAACCCGCACGCTTTGAGGCACGACAGCAGCAATAAGTTCTTTTCCGCACCGCTTGCTTTTTTCGATTCGAGAATCTCGTCCTGATCCCGTTGCGGATAGTAATACCGGATCTCCCGGTCCAGTTCGATGCGGTCGCGGATATGGCCATGCAGTTGACAGATTTTTTGTCGGGCAGAGAGGGAATCAGCCAAAAGCGTGTCGACCAGCGTTCTGACATTCTCTGACGGTTCCAGAAACTCACCGACCCGGGAGTCCATCACCCGTTCAACGAGAGTCGCCCAGTCCTCGATGAATGTGTAATTGACTCGCGGTGTGTAAAACCCCACAATCTGACAATCGAGACGCGCCATGTGGTTTTTCAGACAGGCGACATAGGGTTCGGGGCTAACGGCTGGAAGGTTTTTTCCCGTGTAGATAAAGCGCTCGAGGTAGCGGGATCCGTAACGTGCGCTCAGATATTTTTCGGTATCATAGGAGATGTTGGTGCCTGCATCGGACAGGGTCAGCGTTTTGTACTGCAATCCCGGCATCAACTCCAGGGTATATCTGGACTCCAGGACAGGGATCGTCGATTGAAAATACCAGGGATCCAATTCGTGGATGGACCGACTGGCCAGTTCGTACTGGACCTCCAGCACCGCTCCGGGTACGGGCTGTGGCAGGCTGAATCGTTTGATCCGGAACAGACCTTCGTGGTCCTGGTCGAAGATATGGTCGTCATCCAGTTCCAGTTCCTCTCCGGAGGGCAGGATGGTTTGCGCCTCCAGGTCGCGGATCTTGTCCTTGTGCCAGTAGGGAATGGTGATATCCGCAGCAGACGCCCCCTCTTTGCTGAGCACCTTGATCTGAAAATGCCGTTTGAAATAAATCGCATACTTGCGATTCAGATTGATATCCAGCAATCCCCGATCATAGAGTTTCACAGCAGCAGCAAGCGTATCATAGGGCACGGCGGTCAATTTGCGATGGGACTCGCTGACCTCACCCCAATCCAGATCCCAATCGGATGAAAACACACAGGATACGAAAACCAGAATGAGCAGACTGGTACACAGAATACGTGTCATCATAACCCCCCGGGTTGATGTGAGCAATCGGATTGATGGGTATGTCGAAAAGGGAAAGATTTAAACCTGTGCGGACAACCCTATCCTGTGGTACCGGATCCATCTCATTTTTTTGGAACCCCGAGACGCGGTGGTCTGAACAGGTCCGTCTGTTCCGTTTCCGACGAAACGATCGATTTAAATGTATTGACGTATTTTGATTTTTCCTCTGATCACCTCCTTTTTGTGTCCGCTGGTATGCGGTGTTGTTAACCTCTGCATAATCCGCTCCCCCTCAAGGGGGTGGTGATGGGGTCCACCTGTAAGGTGGGCACCATCTGGGGGGGCGTCATCATTCTGCTCCCCTTTTCCGCTTCAAGATATAGGACACCTGAAAGGTGGATTATATCGGCTTTGCTTTTCTCCGTCTTCCGATTTCTGTCCTCTGTCCTCCATCTCTTCACTCACCGGATTAAAATCATCGGCACCTGCTGCCACCGGCCGCTGCCGGTGAGCCTGGCGAAATAGAGTCCCGAGGGTACCGGCTGGTTCCGGTCGTTGCGACCATGCCACTGTACCGAATGCGGACCTGCGGGATGGAGACCTCTGGCCAGAGAGGCGATTTGCCGTCCGAGCATATTGTACACCGCCACCTGCACGGATCCATCCATGGGCAGATAGTAGGGAATGGTCGTGCTCGTGTGAAACGGATTCGGATAATTGGCAAACAGATCAACAGCACCCGCGGTCAGACGGTCCTTTGTGGGACCATCCACATCGGCGGCAGAGGATGTGATATCATATTGCCCGGACACCATCTCACTGGATGGCAGGCCGCGAAGCCAGGCCACGGCATGGATCTCGGTGCTGTCGGAGATCCACAGGGGATGGGTAAATTCGGGAGCGTTCAGCGTGGGCATGGACCCGTCGAGCGTGAAATGGATGCGGGTATGGGGATCGGAACTGCGCAGGGTGACGAGGACGGAATCCCGATAGTCTCCCGGCGGCGGTTTGAACACCGGCGCGGACGTCTGCGCCACTCTGCGGTAGGTGGCCACAAAAGAGAGTGTATCCCCCCGGTTCAGAGTTCCGCTCCGGGGATCCGGTGGGGTATACTCGTCCATATCCTCAAACCGCAGCGTATAGGATCCGACGGGCAGATTCTCGCGGAACCAGTCGGGTCCCTTGCCCTGCAGCGTCACCGGACCGTGCAGAGAAAAGCCGGCCCCGTCCAGGTTGGTCTGGATCCGGATCGCTCCCGTTTGCACGGGATGATCTGCGGAGAGATGAACCGGCAGATGACTGCCCGACCGCCAGGGAAAGCGTGTATCCACCGGCAGAACATGAGGGCCCGTATGGATCTCGAACCGCACCGAATCACCGGCACTCCCGCCCTCTGTCGTGCGGGTCGTCGGATCGTCGCTGCGGATCTCAAATCCGCGAACCTGTCCGGGACGATCCACACGGATCGAGTCGATGACCGCATCGTTTACCCGGGCGACGATCCATGTGCCGGCAGGTGCCGGCTGTCCGCCCACAACCACCGTGCCCGAAAACACAGACGGCAATGGGGTCGTCGACACGTCCGACAGCAGTATATCCTGCGCCGCCCCGCCGGTCTCGAGACGAATCCACACGGCGCCCCGCGGCTCATCCCACAGCCAGCCGCGGTTGTGACGAAAGAGTTCGTCTTCATCGAGGCGGTCCGGAATCCACTCGCCATTTACATCGATCCGGGCCGGTCTGTCATCAGCGTCGATGCGCAGGAGCAAGGGTCCCGACCCGGCATCGATGGTCACCCGGACCTGATCGGTATGCTCCTGACAGGTGATGGGGACAGGCGTATGGCGGTCGGCATACCAGACAAACCCGCTGCTGTCCTGCGGATAGATCCACAGGGTGGTATAATCCTTAGACCGACGGTTGCCGTGCCCGGTCACCTCATCGCGCACCGCCATGGGAATGATGGCACCGGATCGGATAAAAAGTGGATAGTCGTGCAGCGAATAGGTCCGGGTCACGGTCTCGCCGCCGGCATATACCCGATTCTCGTCCCAATAATCGATCCAGTCGTCGTCCTCGGGAAACTGAAGGGTTCGTTCGGGATCCGGCGTATAGAACGGCGCCACCAAAAGATCCGCACCCAGGGTATAGTGCCAGTCATGTGCCAGAGGTCTCAGAATGGGAGTGCCAGACTCCCGCCCCTGCATGGCCAGGCTGAAGAGATAGGGCACCAGCTCGCTGTGCAGTTTGGCGTAATAGCGATAGATCTCCACCGTCTCCCCGTCAAACATCCAGGGGCGGTGCTCATTGTGTCCGCCGTTCTCCATCAAGGGACACAACGCACCCAGCTGTGCCCAGCGGATGAACAGGGTTTTGGTGGGACCGGGAACCCCCTCGAATCCACCGATATCCGAGCCCACGGTCAGATAGCCTTTTTCCGAGGAGAGAAACATATTATAGAGCGCGTTGAGGATGCCGATCTCGTCCCATGTATGACGCTGATCCCCCACCCAGGCCACCGGCGCGTATTCGGGCGGAACATAGGTGGAATCGCCGGTGCGCTCGTCAAAGGATTTGACCAGCGTGACCGCCTCGTCACCGAGAACCTCACGCGTGTAGGTATAAAAATCGCGGTAGTAGAGATGACTGTATTCTTTTTTCGTCACCAGACGGTCGTGACCCTTGGCCACGGGAGGAAACATGCGGTTGCCGGCGTCCACCTTCCAGCCATCGATGCCCAGACTCAGGGCGGTATCCATCTGGGAATGCCACCAGTCCACTGCGGCCGGGTGGGTATAGTCGAGAAAGCTGCCCTCGCCCTTCCACCATTTGAACACCTGGCCTTCGTTGACGAAAAATCCCCGGTCATAGGCCTCCTGATAGTTGCGGGCCTGCCCCGTGTTCAGGCCGTCGCGCGAGCGCACATTGACCAGGCTGGTGATCCACAGCAACACGCGCACGTCCTGCGCATGCAGGTCGTCGATCAGTCCCGTCATATCGGGATAGCGGGTGGTATCGACGATAAAGGTGTTATAGGCGGTTTCCCAGGGGCTGTCGAGGATCACCGCGCCCACGGGGATATCTCGTTCCTGGTATCCCTGCACCAGCTCGCGCACCGCGGTTTCGGTGTTGATATCATCCTCCCATACCCACGGCTCAAAGACCCAGCGGGGGACAAAGGGAAGCGACGGAGCATCGGCAACAGCCTGTGCAGAGTAAAGAAAAAGTGTGATGATAAGACATAGCAGGTGTGGTTTCATAGCAGATCCCAAAAGTATACACAAAACAAGATATCATAAAAAATATACAGTATCAATGGAATTTTGGGGAAAATATTTAGAGTGAGAGGAAAAAAGAGTGAGAAGAAAAGAGAGTGAGAGGAAAAAAGAGTAAGAGATAAAGTGAAATCACCCGCGGCGGATGCTTGGAGAGCATCGCCAAAGCAGTCAAAAAATTAGACCGACAATGCACTCAATTTCTTCAGACATTCACCGCCTCCACGGGGCTTGCCCCCGTGGAGCGATGATTGATAGCAAAACAGGACACCGGACGTCAAAACCCCTAAAAGGATGAACGGCTGTGTCCGGACTAAATTTTGTTTCCATTCCCATGCCCTCACGCTCCCACGTGGCGGGCAGGATGTTTTTTGGCGTTGCTGGCCATCAATCATCCTACCGCAGGGACAAGCCCTGCGGTGAGGGTGCTCTTTGGACCCGCAGTGCACGAGTC
>CAYPUH010000224.1:916-7643 GCA_964413725.1 uncultured Cytophagia bacterium | reverse complement strand
CCACATAGCTTCCCATTCCGCCAGTAGAGTGTATTGGCAGCCCCAAGCTCCAACACCTCGCGGGAGGGACGTTGCAAAAATGCGGTCACCGTTTCTTTATGAGGTACGGTGACATTAAAGCCTCCAAGACCCAGAGCCCTCAGACTATGAATGGCCGGTTCAAGCTGGTCCGGCAGGACATGAAAGGCCAGATAAACCGATTGTATTTGATGCCGTTTATATATCCAGTTATGTAAAATCGGAGACAAACTATGGTAAACAGGATCGCCGATAACACCGTAGCACCTTGTATTTGCGCTAATCTGCACGGATACTGTCCAATGTTTCAAAAAATTGAGGAAAGGAAATGTCTACACACTCTGAGTTTTCAATAACCGTTTCCCCTTCTGCCAGTAATCCCGCGATTGCAAAAGACATGGCAATTCGATGGTCTCCATAGCTATCGATTGTCGCACCCTTTAAGGGAGTGGGTCCTGTGATTTGAAAGCCATCCTTGGTTTCCTTGACAGATGCTCCCATTTTCTTAAGATTGGTACAAATAGCTTTCAGTCGGTCGGTTTCTTTTACCCGGAGTTCTTCAGCATCGCGGACAATAGTCGTGCCTTCGGCCTGTGTCGCAGCGACGGCAAGGATCGGTAATTCGTCGATAATAGCCGGAATCATGGATCCACTGAGGGTAGTAGCATTGAGATTGGAGGTAGATGCGACCAGATCGGTTCGGGGTTCATTGCCCACGTCCCGAGGATTGGACTGTTGTATATGTGCCCCCATGGAAGCCAGTGCATCCAGAATACCTGTCCTCGTCAGATTCACCCCCACGTTAGGCAACGTGATAGATGAATCCGGTAAAAGGCAGCCGGCAACGAGAAAGAAAGCCGCGGCAGAAATATCGCCGGGAATATCCAGCTCACACGCTTGCAACGTGGCCGGTCCCCTGACCCCGGCGCCGGCCATTGAAAATTGCGCCTGGACACCAAAAAGTCCGAGCATTCGCTCGGTATGATCCCGTGACGTAGACCGCTCTGTGACCCTTGTGATGCCCTGGGCGTAAAGACCTGCCAGTATGATACATGACTTGACTTGAGCACTGGCAACAGAGGAATTGTAATCGATAGCGTGAAGAGCACCACCCCGTATTCTCAGGGGGGCTTTGTAGTGTTCACTTTCAATTTGAGCGCCCATCTGTTCCAGCGGATCGATAATGCGTCGCATCGGGCGTTTGCGCAGGGACATATCGCCATCGAGTATAGAAGAAAAAGGCTGCGCTGCCAGAATACCGGCGAGAAGACGCATGGTGGTGCCAGAATTCCCGGCGTTCAGGGGAGATGCGGGCTCTGTAAAGCCGTATTTGCCGCGGCCAGTCACTGTGGTCAGCTCTTTTCTCTTTTTAATATCCACACCCAGAGCGCGTAAACATTTTTTGGTACTCTCCACATCTCTGGCAGCGGAGAGTCCATGGATCCGGGACTCTCCCTCAGCAAGACTGCACAAAATCAAAGCACGATGCGAAATCGATTTGTCTCCGGGTACCGATACCGTGCCCTGGATTGAAGGAATCGGATAAATAATCTTTTCGCTCATGTCAATCTCTCTTTCTACATTCAAATCCCACCTGTTTCAGGATACGAATGGCCTGTTCCCGTTCGGATTCAGATGAAAAGGCCAATCTCAACGTACCCCCTTCATTTTCACGTATTTTGAGCACTTCAATATCCTTGATGTTGACTTGTTCCCGTGCCAGCGGCACCGAAATATCAGCGATAATGCCAGGTTTATCCTCCACTGCAACGGAAATATCATAGTGAGGACGAAGGAATCCTTTGGTGTCTTTGGGAATAGACAGACGATTCTTTGCAGAACGATCGAAATATTTTTCAAGTTTGTTTTCAGCCACGATGGATTTGAGTTCGGTGAGTTCATCGATATAAGCAGAAATATATTGCTCAATCATATCTCGATTGGTGACAACGATATCCTCCCAGATCCCATACGGGCTGGACGCGATACGAGTCATGTCCCGAAATCCGCCAGCAGCCATTTTCAAAAAGAAAGGGCTTTCCTGCTGTTGTTTTGCTGCCATATTCATCAAAGAAACGGCAGCCATCTGGGGAAGATGACTGACAGCAGCCGCAATTTCATCGTGCAGTGTCGGTGGCAACAACAATACCTTGGCACCGGTGAGTTCGAGGAACTCACCCAATGACTGCCGGGCACCGGATTGAACGGGCCGTGTAGGTGTCAATACATAGGTGGTATTTTCAAACAAAAAGGGATCGGCTACTTTAACACCAAAAGACTCCGACCCGGCCATCGGGTGTCCACCGACAAAATCACAATGCCGGGGCAGTTGAATATTGGCTGTTTCCACAATTCTGCGTTTGGTACTTCCCACATCGGTAATGAGGGTTCCTGGATTGACCCAAGTACCGATTCTTTGTAGCAGTTTAAGGATTTCCTGAATAGGGGTACATAAGAAGATGAGATCCGCGCTTTTCACGGCCGTCTGCAACCCATCCCGTTCCACATACTCATCAAGGACATGGCGTTCCCGGGCTTGTTTCAATACCGTGGGAGAATCCACACCGATCAGGGTTCCCTGGAATCCTTTGCGTTTCAAGGCGAGAGCCAGCGAACCACCTATCAAGCCAACGCCGACAATAACCACATGATTGAACAGGGTTTTGTTTTCCATACATCACTCTATCGTTTTATGAATTCAAAGCGTTTTACCGATGGCCCAGGCAATGGTTTTAATTTCCTCCATCAGTCGGCTGAACTGCTTTGGGTACAGAGACTGGGCACCATCTGACCAGGCTCGTTCCGGTTCGTGATGGACTTCAATGATCAGACCATTGGCGCCGGCGGCAACGGCCGCTCTTGCCATGGGAGCCACATGATCGCGTCGACCGGTCCCGTGGCTGGGATCCGCCACAATGGGAAGATGGGATAAGCTCTGAGTCACGGGAATGGCCGAAATGTCCATCGTATTCCGGGTGGCGTTTTCAAAGGTCCGGATCCCCCGCTCGCACAGTATGACATTGTAATTTCCCCCATCCATAATATACTCGGCAGCCATGAGTAGTTCTTCGATGGTTGCGGCTAAACCTCTTTTGAGAAGCACTGGCGTCTTGAGCTTGCCAATTTCCCGTAACAGGGAATAGTTTTGCATATTGCGAGCACCCACCTGCAGGATATCCAGGTACTGAACAGCAGCCTCGAGTTGACTTATCTCCATGACTTCGGAAATGGTGGCCAGACCCAATTCATCTCCCACCTGTCGCATGATCTTTAGCCCCTCGATTCCCAAACCCTGAAAGGAATATGGAGATGTGCGGGGTTTGAACGCCCCTCCACGTAAAACTTTCGCTCCAGCCTTTTTTACTTCAGATGCAATGGTACGTAATTGTTCTTCACCTTCTATAGAACAAGGACCCGCTGTAACCATCAGCTCCTCGCCACCAATTTGCGCTCCCTTGATCTCTATCACGGTATTATCAGATCGAAATGTACGACTGGCAATTTTATAGGGGGCTGAGATACGAACCACCTCACTGACCCCCTCCAGAATTTCAAATTCGCGAAGATCAATCTCACGCTTGTCACCAATCGCCCCCATGATGGTACGCGTCACACCCACCACCTTATGGACCTTGAATCCTTTTTCCTTGAGGCGATCCGCCACATTAGCGATCATCTCTTCTGTCGCATTGTCCTTCATCACAATGACCACGATCAGGTCTCCTCTCTCTGAAGATGTTTACAGGTTTTAATAATCAGTTCAAAAACTGCACGAACATCAGAGTCCGACAAGGGACCCTCATTGGCGTCCAATACCTGATCGAGAATATCCCGTTCACGTTCAGGATGATAGATATCCAGATGATGAACCGCTTTTTCACGTCCAATTTCAAGGGCCACACGCGCTCGCTTATTAAGGAGTACCAGCAACTGCTGATCAAGCGAGTCGATTCTCGAACGCAATTGATCGATGTGCATAAACGCGATCTCCTCAAAAAAAAACCGCCCACGAGAACGAATCCGGTGGGCGGTTTGTCATCAAAACTCTTAAAGACGCTACTCCACCCTCCTATGACCATAGACATAATAAAAAAATCGATACTGTGGCCAGGTAAAACTGTAGGTTTCCGAAAAAATACTTTGAAGGGTGATCATGGATTTCAAACGATAGATTTGGTTCATATTTTTAGTTGGCAAACGATTACTTTTCGTTTGGTTCTTTTAATCAGGTTTTTCTGATTGCTCTGTGTCAATAGACCCTGGTTTGTATATGGATAAATTAAACAATTAACATCCATTGTCAAGACATTTTTCTCCGGATCATCATAAATCCGATAGGAATCATATTTGAATGTTTTGAGCCATAACGCTTGACACGCTATCGAATATCTGGTCGATACCTGACGCAATAATCTTCATTTTCAAAGACACGTACCCAATCGAGAACAATAGAATGGGGCAATCTGGATTGTAGATCCTCATAGATCACTCTTGCCAGGTTCTCAGAGGTGGGATTTTGTTCATCAAAGGGAGGAATCTCATTGATCATTCTGTGATCATATTTTTTGACACAATCGTTGAGAGCGCTTTGAAATTCCATCAGATCGATCACCATTCCCAGATCATTGAGCTCGCCCGAAGACAATGACGCTTGCACTTTCCAGTTGTGTCCATGTATTCGTTGACAGGCACCGGGATAGTGATTCAGTTGATGAGCGGCTGAAAATGACGATGAGACGCATAATGAATACATTGAAACTATCTCCGGATGGCGAATTGTTTTGAAATCAACAACTGGTCGTACATGAGAATACCCCAGAAAGCAAGAGTCCTGGTTTGGAGGGCTACCGGTCCGGTATACTCGAACAAACCGGACCGGGGAGCTGTCTCTTACGCTGTCAATTCAGAAGCGTTATCTTTGATTTTTTGGATAGCCGTAGCGATATCTTGCATATCGTCCCGACTCCCCAAGAGCACACTCTGCCCGAACCAAACGGCTTCCTCTTTACACAATCGATTGCTCACAGGGCAATCAAACTCATTATAATCGATGGGTAAATCGACCGTTTTGCCTCTGGGGCCAAAGGATTTATTGCGAAAAACCGGCTGTTCATAGAGCGGCATGGAATAGCCAGGGCTGCACGGGACACCTTCTTTACGCAAAGCTTCGATAAAATGCTCGCGAGGGGCATCATGAAATCGATCACGGTGATAGCGAAAGACATATAGGTGACAGGCATGAGCGGATACCCTGGAATCTGTTGAAGCTACGGAGATCCCATCGATTTGTCCAAGGTGTTCGTTGAGCCAATTTAAATTTTCCATGCGAGTTTTATGTTGTTCGGGATATCGATCAAACTGTGCATGCAAAATGGCAGCTTGAAATTCAGTGAGACGGTAATTGCCGCCATAATAAAAGTGCTCATACCATAGACCGTCATCACTTCGACCACAATTATGATGAGACAGTAGAAACTTGGCCACCCTATCATCATTGGTCAGAACGATTCCACCTTCGCCGGAATTGATATTCTTGGAAGACTGGAAGCTAAACATGCCCGCATCTCCCAACGCACCCACCGGTTTGCCATTCCATTTTGCTCCCCAGGCCTGTGCTGCGTCTTCAATGACTTTCAGGTTGTGTTTTTTGGCGATGTCGAGAATGGCATCCATATTGGCAGGTCTGCCCGCGAAATGAACGGGCATGATGGCTCCGGTCCGTGGTGTGATTGCCTCTTCCACCTTTTGAGGATCGATATTGAAACTCTCTTCTTCCACATCGACAAAAACCGGTATACATCCCACATCAAGAATAGCGGATGCAGTGGCGATAAACGTATACGCCGGGCAGATCACCTCACTACCGGTGGGAACATTGGCGGCCATCAGAGCCAACTGCAGACCGGTGGTGCCGCTGTTTATACAGAGACCATAGCGCGCGCAATGCATATCCGCGAATTTACGTTCAAAGGCTTCGGTTGTAGGACCATGTAGACGCCCCCATTTGCCACTGTTGACCACTGTTTTCAGATTTTCGACTTCTTCATCTCCCCATATCGGCCATGTTGGAAACGGGACCGTTCGTACGGGATCGCCGCCCTGGAGCGCCAGTTTTGACATTTAAAGCCTCCTCGGTATTTTATTTCGGTTCCATCTCTACTGTATATCGCGCACTGGACCGTTTGATTGCCAGGGGTATCAGGGGATGGAAATAGTTGTAGAGTGGGTCACTGGGATTCGCTTTCAAGACCCAACATATACAAATCGTGGATCAGCTTTTCGGTTGTAACGTATTGCAGGCTGGTAATACCCAATCGTGTTGCAGCTTCGATGTTTTCCCACAGGTCATCGATAAACAAAGCTTGAGACGGTTTGATATCAAACCGATCCAATGCGCTC
Organism: uncultured Cytophagia bacterium; assembly: GCA_964413725.1. GTDB lineage: Bacteria > Zhuqueibacterota > Zhuqueibacteria > Residuimicrobiales > Oceaniaggregativiventaceae > CAYPUH01. Next base: position 1,226 of record CAYPUH010000224.1, on the reverse strand, counting down.
TGATAAATATCCGGACCCGGCTTTCTCTGATGCACGGTATAGGAGGTAATAGGTTGGGAAAAAACCTGATCGATAGGATAATCTTTGCAGATTCGATGATAATGCAGGGCATCGGTATTGCTGATGATAGAAAGGGTATAGGACTCCTTTAACTGCTCGACCACTGACCAGAGAGGACTATTGAGAGTAAACAGATCGGTGTAGGCAGAAACAAAATCCTTGTAAGAAAACGGTTGATCATCAAACCGATCGACGATAGTCTGATAAAACGCTTTGGAATCTATGTTTCCCAACTCGAACTGTTGCGACA
>CAYPUH010000224.1:0-906 GCA_964413725.1 uncultured Cytophagia bacterium | reverse complement strand
ACTTCATCAGGAGAGTTCTGGGTAAGCAGAGCCATTCTTTTGTAAAACTGACACAGATTGACATGAACCAGCACAGAACCCAGATCAAAGAAAATGATCTTGAGATTATCGGAAATATCGTCTGAAAAGTTCAGCATTTAAGGGTTTATTCCCGGGGATTCGGCGAATACTGGATCCCCTATCTCGATTCATTGGTAGCGTACTGTTTATAATGATGCAAGCGGTTGCCTGGCGTCTGAACGTCTGTGATCAGCCTACTTTCCTATAATCAAAAGTAGGTTGTAATCATTTCATTCGCTGTCTATAGAAAAAAGGATGCGGTTGACTTGTCATTTCGATCTGGTCTTTTGCCAGATCAGGATGATACAAACATAAACGCATCCAATAATATAAAGGGCAACGTCGGTACAGATAACGATCACATGGTCAGGAGACTCTGTTGATCGCCATGGCCAGTTGGACCTGAACAAGCCGGCGACCTTGGGCACCGGCTTGTTGCCGTCAAACTATCTCTTTTGCCAATTCGACTGCGCTGGCCGCATCGGCAGCATAACCGTCTGCACCGATTTCATCACTATAATTTTGAGTGAGGGGAGCACCTCCAACGAATATTTTTACAGAATCACGCAGTCCCTCTTCTTCGAACGCTTTAATGGTGTCCTGCATTTTAACCATCGTGGTTGTTAACAGAGCAGACATGCCTACGATACCGGCATTGTTTTCTTTAACTGCGGCAATAAATTTATCTGGAGTGACATCCACACCGAGATCAATCACTTCATATCCGGCACCTTCCATCATCATTGCCACCAGGTTCTTGCCTATATCATGTAAATCACCTTTTAACGAACCGACGACAAAGCGACCGTGTGGCTCGACTCCGCTTTCAGCCAGTTTGGGTTTCAG
>CAYPUH010000223.1:0-7680 GCA_964413725.1 uncultured Cytophagia bacterium | reverse complement strand
AGCCATTAAATTCGCTTCCTGTCCACGATTAGAACAATAGCTCTAAAAGCCTGGCACCCGCTGCGCGGGCTGAACCCGAACGAGCTATTCAATCATTGCATCTCTCTCACTCGTTTTTTCTCTCACACTCTTCTTCTCTCACATCTTTACTCTCACTATCTTTATTCCCGCTCCATTCTCTGCCCCCTCCGGTCGAGCTCTGGCAACGCACCCACGACGCCTGCTCCCTGCCCCGACACACTCCAGGGGAGAATAAAAACCATTACATTCGCTTCCTAACCAAGATTGGAAAACGATCCCAAATAAAAGCCTGTCGCCCCCGGCGGGGGCTTTGGGATTTCATTGCTTCACTGTCCACAGGCTCATGCCTGTAGCTACGATCTGGCGCCCGCTGCGCGGGCTGAACCCGAGCGAGCCATTCAATCATTGCATCTCTCACACTCTTTCTCTCACTCTCTTCACCACTCACACGGTTCTCATCTCACTGTTATTTTCCTTGACACTTTGCACTTTTTTTCACACCACCTTCATCGTCTTGTAGGTGGCCAAACGGCGGATGCGGGCAAAGTTGCGGGGGGTACAGACGCCTTCGCCGGTGGGACTGGCCAGGGTGTGACTGAAATAGGACTCTCCCGCATGAGGACCGAGTCCGGAAAGACTGGGACCGTTGACCACAATGATGTCGGTATCCAGTTTGCGGGTAAAACGGGTGATCAGATCCAGATTGTTCGAATGAATCACCGCGGTATGACCAAAGCCGTGTTCGGCATGGTAGGCGAGTTCCAGACCCTGTTCGGCAGAGGGAACACGAATCACCGGCAGAAACGGCATCATCTGCTCCACCTGCACAAAGGGATGATCAAAATCCGTTTCACCAAACAGCATGCGCACGTCGTCGGACAGCGAGAGACCGGCAGCTGTACCGAGTACGGCGGCGTTTTTGCCGACATAGTCCCGGCTGGGATACTGCTCGCCGGATTTGTCATGTGTGAGGATGGCCTTTCGAGTCAGTGCGTCGATCTGTTGCGCGTTCAGCCGCACTGCGCCGGCACGTTCCATGGACTGCATAAAGGCATCGAAGACCGACTCGACCACAAAGATCTCTTTTTCCGCGATACAGATAATATTGTTGTCAAAGGCGGCGCCCTCGATGGTATATTGTGCTGCTTCATCCAGATCCGCGGTGTCATCGATCAGTACGGGCGGGTTACCGGGGCCGGCGGCCACCACTTTTTTCTGGGCCTCAAAGGCCGCCTTGACCGGACCGGGGCCGCCGGTGGCCACGATCATGGGGATACGTGGATCGTGAAACAGCTCGTGCGCCGATTTCAGCGTCGGTTCGGCCACCATGGAAATCAGATTGGCCGGACCGCCATGCTCCCGGATCACGGCATTGAAAATCCGCATGGCGTACACAGACACCTTTTTCGCCGCCGGATGGACATTAAAGACCACACCATTGCCCGGAGCGATCATGATGATGGTGGAATTGAGTAACACTGGAATCGGATGCGTGGAGGGCGTGATGGCCGCAATCACACCATAGGGCGCATAGTCCTCCATCACCATCCCCTTGTCCCCGATCCAGGAGCGGGTTTCCAGATCTTCCAGTCCGGGCGTCACATCCGCGACATTATGAGCCTTGAAAATTTTGTCCTCGACTCGTCCCATGCCCGTCTCCTCGCGGGTACGTCGGGCAAACTCATCGGCATGTTCGTGCATAGCTGCCCGCAACGCCTCGATCACCCGGCCGCGGGTGTCCCGGGAAGTCAACCGCCACTGCTCCTGCGCCACGGCCGTGGCGGTGATGGCCGTGTTCATGTCGTCAAAAACACCATCGGTAACCGATGTGACCGCCCGGGCTGTGGCCGAGACCGGATTCTGCTCCAGCTCGGTCACCACCTGGCGGACGATACGTTCAACGAGTGTGGAATCGATGGAAGCCATAAAAACTCCAGGTATGTAAAGTGTTGAGTGTCAAATGTTAAGAGTTAAGAAATAACGCTTTAAGATTGAATCGCGTATCATGGCCTGTTGGCGGGCCGTTTTCTTCCAAGAGGATTAATAACGGCCTGCCTCAGCCCAGTATGCGGTTCCATTTGTTGCGGTTGTATTCAACTTTTTCCTTGGCCGTCATCTTGCTGAAATCGGGTTCCTCCGGAGTCGTTGTTTCAGACCGTATGGTTTCGGATCTGGAAGCGGATGGAAAGGTACCTGCCGGCTTTATCGGAGAAGACACCTGAACGGTCCCTCCTCCGCTGTATGACATGGCCGGGTTGGTCAGTTGCAGATCCTGATCCAGCTCGCGATAGGGTTTGATCCCCAACTGTTGCAACACACCGTGATAGGCGTGTACCGCTTCCGCCGGCTCGATCTCGCCGTCAGCGATGAGACGCAAAAAGGTGATAAACGCCAGCTGATGCTCGCTGTTGTTGATCTTGCGGCCGTACAGGGCGATCTTGGCGCCATATTTCTTCGCCTCTGCCAGCATCTTGAACGCATCATAGGTGGTGCCGGAGGATCCTCCCAGGATCCCTGGAATGAGCGTGGGATCATAATGCGCCAGCTGCTCCATAAATTTGGGACCCTGGTAGACCACCTTGAGAAACAGGGGCCGGCCCGCTTTGGTGACTCCGGCCAGATCTCGCACGATATGATCGTTGATAAACTGTCCCAACTTTTCCGGTTCTACCGCTTCCGGCATGTTGGGATTAAAGACTTCGAGGAAATAGCGAAAGCCCTTACGCTCGGCTTCGTGCCGGAACTCGCGGAACCTCTGCAGGGTGATATAATCCATTTCCGGATCGTTGTTATACGTCACGGAAAAGAGGCCCAGATTGGCGCCCAGCATTCGCTCCTGAGGCGTACACTCTAACTTGCCACACTGGATATGATCGATGGTGGCAGTCCGGAACGGTTTGGCCGGATAGCGGCTATAGACCGACCCGGTGGCCACATGGATATCTGTGGTGTCGTTGGCCCGGGCCGCCGGCGTGATCGGACTGTCGTCGAACAGACGCTCCTCGATGGTGAGGGTTTCGTTGGTACTGGCGGACATGAGCACAATATCCACTTTGGCTTGAGCGACGACCTGACGAATGATGCTCCGATATTCAGCCAGAGTCCGGTAAGCTCCTTCGATACCATCGTGCTCGGGGCTTTTTCCGGGAGCGGAGATGCCATAGGCCATATCCGCGTCCTTGGCATCGGCTAGCATAAAATCATTGACACCGGGATCCGCCAGGATTCGAGCGATTTTTTGATCCAGAGATTTTTCCATACCTGCACTCCTGCTGGTGATTGACTCTCGATGCCCGTTACTGGATACAGGACACCATCGGGGTACAAATGGCCCCGGACGACGGAGACGGGTTTGTGTTTCGAGGAGTCGTGCGTTGTTGATATTCGGTTCAGGCCTTGCCGCTGCTGCCAAAGACCTGCATTTTGGTTTTCACCACGGCCTTGACCGCCTGCCTGGCTTCCAGAAGCAGGGTGGGATAATCCACTGGCGCCTCTTGTTTGGCAGTGTGCTTTTTGACCGTGGCCGCTGCGGCCGCACTCATCTCGGTATAGATATTGATCTTGTTGATACCGAGAGTGATGGCCCGCTTAAAGTCTTTATTGGAAATACCGGACCCTCCGTGCAATACCAGGGGCACGGATACGCGACCGGCAAGGTCTTGCAATAGATCGAAATCCAGCTGTGGTGTGCCTTTATAAAATCCGTGCGCGTTGCCGATGGCCACCGCCAGCGCATCGACACCGGTCTGTTGCACAAAGTCCGCGGCGACAGCCGGATCGGTGAACAGCTTGCGGCGATTCTCGGCCGTCAGTTCCAGGCCCTCGTCATTGAGGGTGCCCAGCTCAGCCTCCAGGGTAACCCCGGATCTGGAACACACCGCACTGATATCACGGGTGCGGCGCAGGTTTTCATCGTACGGGAGTTTGGAGCCGTCAAACATCACAGACGGAAAGCCAGCCCGTATACCCTGGAAAATAATTGTTTCGTCCGTACCGTGATCCAAATTGAGACCCACCGGTACCGAGAGCTTTTGAATCTTTTGCTTCACATAGACCAGATACGCCTCCAGATCGGCCAGCGGATAGTGAATGGGATTGATCTGCAGCAATGCCGGAGAGCGTTCCTCCTCAGCGGCCTGCAGAATGGCCGGCAGAAATTCCAGAGCGAAAATATTAAACGCTCCCACCGCGTAGGAGCGCTGACGGGCGTCCTTTAGCAGAACGGCATACGATTCCAGCGGCATAAACGGATCCTTGTCGTTTTGGAGTCTAATATATAAAATTCATTCAACAGGTGCAATACGATTTCTAAAAAGAATTCCTCCGGGAGGGTTGCTTTCTCCGAAAGGGTGGTTGTTACAACACCGCTCCGGCGGGCGTTTCCGGCCAGGCGGGCAGCCGGCCTTTAGCCACGGCAGAGGCCAGCTTGAATCCCATCATCTTGTAGATGAGTTTGGCCACCGCAAAGGGAGAGGCCCAGTCATCAGGACGCACAGAGAGTTCCACAACATCCACACCCACCACCTGTTTCCAGGAAAAAATCAGCTGCAGCAGATCCAGGGTCTCGGCCCAACGCAATCCCCCCGGCTCCGGTGTGCCCGTATGCTGGATCAGTCCGGTGTCGAATACATCCACGTCCAGGGTGATGAATACCGGATCGGGCAGAGCATGAACAGCCGATTCGAGATCAAAGGTTCCCGCTTCCCAATCATGCATAAAACAGACAGGGAGCTGCTGACGTCTGATGATGTCGGCCTCCTCCCGGCAGAGACTGCGGATACCGATCTGCAGGGTGTGGGGCGTCATCTCACGAATCCGGGCCATCACCGAAGCATGACTCAATGGACTGCCCTCATAGCTCCCGCGCAAGTCGGCGTGCGCATCAAGCTGAATCACCGACAGCCGACCATACCTCTCCAGCAGGGCGCGTGCCGTACCGCTGGAAATGGAATGGTCCCCGCCGATGACGGCGACAAATTTCCCCCGCTCCAGCCAGGGCCGGACACTCTGTTCCATGACATCGATCATGGCGTCGGGGTCCTTGGGAATCCCGGGCACGGCAGCCGTGGCAATACCCATGCGTACCGGTTCCTGTTGCAGCCGCTCGTCATACAACTCGACCTGCTCCGACGCCTCGAGGATGGCGGCCGGCGCTTGAGCGGTGCCGGCCTGATAGGAGATGCTGCCCTCATAGGGAAAGGGAATCACCACCGCCGCAGCTGTCTCCGGATCTACATACACATCACCGGGATCGAGAAACGGATAAATCTCCATAGCACACTCTTAAATGGGTTTACCGTTATCCGGTCGAACGACCGGACAGCAGTGAAAGGGATTGTAAAGTCGATTGAGGGACTGACAGACGGGTCAATATCCGTGAAACCATACATCAGGGATCATGCAAATCCATCCCTGACCGTCACATCTGTGACACACACGCTACTCGCCACGATCCCGGCCCATATTCTGACCCGCCCTCTCTTCGAGATCGAGGCTCCAGCGATAGATCGAGTCGTTGAGATGCCGGGGGGAGCGATCGGAACAGCGATCCTGTGCATAGCCCACCAGCAGTGGAAAGATAACACTGTATTCGCCCCAGATCTGCACCAGCTTGTCGTCGTCAGCCGACTGATATTTTCCCCAGGTGACCGCCTCGCCAAAGGTGCAGCTGGAGAGACTGCCTTCCCGTTCCACAGCCGTGCCGATCTGCAACCCCTGGTCCGCCCCTTCAAAGTCGATCCCCAGGATCTGGGAGATGGTGGGACCGGTCTGCTGGATAAAATTTTTCGGTCCTCCTCCGCCCAGCTCCACAAAACCGGTACCGGAGGTGTGATAGACGATGGCCGCCGAATCGAGAATATCCTTTTGTGGCGACAGGGTAACGGCAAAGCCCTCCAGATCGGTGCGCGCCAGATTCATGGCGATAGAATGGTTGGCCAGCGAGTCCCAAAAGATCGGCACACCGGCCTCAGCTGCAGCGACGACAAAACTCTTTTGCGGTGACGGAGCCTGTTGGGCGCACCACAGTCCCAGTTCGCGATTGAATTCCCAGCTTGCCAGCGGCTTGTCCCGGAGCATATCGTGGCGATTGCGAACAAACTGCCTGATGATGCGGTCCTGTGCCTCCAGGGTCTCTTTTTCCCGGATACCGATATCATAAATTCGCGTATCACCGTGCTTGCGCAACATGTCATCATCCATATGCGGATGGATGGCCTTGACCGGCAGATCAAAGGCAAAATGCAGATCGTGATAGACCTGCGCACCGGTGGAACAGATCACGTCCACAAATCCGGACTCGATGAGAGAGATCACCAACCCCCCCATCCCGCCGGCAATGCCAGCCCCGGAAATGCCCAGCCAGATCGTCTCTCCGTCATCGATCATGCGCTGAAACAGCGTCGCCCCGCGATAGACATTGCGGGCCTCAAAGCTGGTCCGGCCCAGAAACGCCACGAGATCGCTCACAGAGGCGTCTCGGGGCAACTGCGGTGGATCGATATCAGGAGCATGCTGAAATAGAGAATGATGACTCATAAAATCCTCACAGATGTCGATGGGAATTAATCCAGCAAAAACACCGCAAACGCGACCACGGTGGTCCAGAGACCATCCTTGTGTCCGCGTGCGGTCTGGCAGACACTGCGGCTTTCAAAAATGTGTTTCTTGTCGACTTTGTAGACATTACGTCGTTCATCCCACGCCATGTCCGGATCCATCTCGATGCCCATGGTGGAGGCAAGCATTTGGGCAGCAAGGTCCTCGGCATAATCGGCGGTTTTTCGGTGGGTCTGGCCAAAGCCGTGATGTTCGCTGATATAGCCGTACTGATCCTTGTCTTTGGGTCTGGCCAACCCGATGGCGGCCGAACAGAGTCGGTTGGGTTCATTGGTCGCCTCCCGGGCCATGACCACAAAAGTGATCTGTCCGGTTTTCAGGTGGGCGACACCCTTGTCCCGCGGGATGATGACACATTTGGGTGGAAAAATGGAAGACACGGTGACCAGGTTACAGATGGCCACGCCGGCATCGCGCAGTGCGAGCTCAAAACTCTGCAGCTTGTCGCGGTGGTATCCGACTCCTTTGGTAAAAAACATGCGTTTCGGTATGATCTGATACACTAGGTGTTCCACCTCCAAATAGTATTGTTGCAATTCTGTACTGATTGCCCTGGTGCAACCATCAATGTAACAAAAATTCAGGGGAAAGAAAAGGGAAAAGAGTGAGAAAAGATTGAGAGGAAAAAAGCAAGTGTCAAGTATCAAGTGTTCAGAAAAACAACAGTGAGATGAGAAACGTGTGAGTGGTGAAGAGAATGAGAGAAAAAATGTGGGGAAAAGATAGTGAGATAAAAAATGGTGAGAGAAAAGATGTGAGAAAGAAATATAGTGAGATGAGAAGAGAGTGAGAAAAGAAACGTGTGAGAGAAAAAACGAGTGAGAGAGAAGCAATGATTGAATGGCTCGCTCGGGTTCAGCCCGCGCAGCGGGCGACAGATCTTAGCCACAGGCGTGAGCCTGTGGAAAGAGGCGCAATAGCATGTCCAGCCCCCGCAGGGGGCGACAGGCTTTTAGAGCTATTGTTCTGATCGTGGACAGGAAGCAAATTTAATGGCTTTTATTCTCCCCTGGGGTGTGTCGGGACAGGGAGCAGGCGTCG
>CAYPUH010000222.1:0-7733 GCA_964413725.1 uncultured Cytophagia bacterium | reverse complement strand
GGGTTTGTCTTAATGCACGCGCGGCAGGATACTGTTGCAGATTTTCATAAAATGTCTTAAAAAAGTCTGTCCGCACGGTTTCCTTGACGGATCCAATTGTGACCAAAAGGGTGGGCACGCCCGCAGACTCTACAGCGCGCTTCCAGATTGCCAGGGAGCGGTCGTCACGTTGCTCAAACGCCCCATCGAGAACAACCAATTGCGCTGAAAGCGACAGTGCATAAATATCTGTTGGTGAAAAAATGGCTGCCCGGGAGCCGGGTATAAAAACTCCCATTTGCGCTTGAAGCGGAGACAAATTATTCGCACGACTGACACCTTGAACGTGGATAATATCAGCGGACTGTAACAGAGGAATCTGTCGATCAAACGCATTATCCTGTCGGTCAGGAATCGGAGTCAACAGGGAATAGTCCAGATTGGAAAGCGAACGTTGCAGATCGTCTGAACCGGTCCAATAGATAACCGTTCTCAACAGCTTTCGATTTTCGATGGATAAAAAATGAGATCGCAATCCAACATCGAGAGATGAATTGATCGTTTTGAACGCATTGAATACGGCGCCACTATTCCTGGGAGAAGCGAGATGATGACGATCGGGAATGACCACCATTCGGTCCCGTTGTTCGAGAAGAGGGTACAGTCTGTTCATGAGAGTAGAGTCTTCCAGCACATCTACCCAATCCTCCCCGACTCCTTTAAAAGGTCTCGTATCTTTGATGGGGCCAACATATTCCACCCCCTCGTTCGTAACGAGCCAGACGATCATCTTGTCACTAAGGAATTGAGCATACAGGATCAATTCCTTTGGATTGACACGGTTCTGGATCTCGGTCATATTTGGAGCATCTGTTTGAATCCAATGTCGAAATGTCGATTGATTGTTCTGTCGGCCGAGCTCTTTGAGTTCTTCTGACCATCGCTGAACGGTATCCATCCATTCCTGCCGTTTTGCGCGGGCGATATCGCGGACCTCTTCGGCCCGCTTGATCTCCAGGTTGAGTGAATCGATACGATGGCCCAACCGAGTATAACGCAAGATCCAGTTGCTACGGCCTGACTCATCGCGGTCGGATTTGATTTTCAGGTCATCCAGAGTCCGTCTGTATTCGTACTGTCGCAGGCGCTCCGCAACAGACAGCGCCCCGGCGCCATCCCCCACGGACAGGAGAAACTCGCAATAGGCATCAAAAGGACGCGCTTGATCAAGACGGATTTCGAGTACATTTTCCAACGATCGATCCCATGCCCGGTTGGTCAGCATCGCAATGGATTCTTCGAAGAGGCGCTGAACCCGAACGCCTCCCAGTGGGTTATCCGAGGCTGAGGTGTAAAGTTCTGCCAATGCCAGATCGATTTTCCAGATCATGTGATATATACGGTGTTTATACGCCAGCCAGCGAGCCCGTTCAAGTGACCGGACTGCCTGATCGGTATCTGTCAGATTGCCCCATAGTTTTCCCTGAGCATAGAGAACATTTACCCACTCGGATCGGAGCCGATACCGTTCGGCCCAGACCTGGGCCTGGTTCAACAGCGTCATGGCGTCTTGCGAGCGTTGCCATGATTGAAGGGTAGACTCGATCTGGGAGCGCAACTCTACTGAATGGGTTCCTAGCGGGGGCTTTACGATCAACTCTGCGAGCCCCAGAATCAGTCCAATACGAGAGGCATAAAAGCCTCGTTGAACATGTTTATGCAAAACATCATTTGCAATTTTTCTGCTCTGTTCAGCAAAATACTGCAAAGAATCGGCGGAAACGGGATCTCGTTCGGCGGAAAGAGTCGGCATTCGCAGGACCAGATGGATCAAATTGGTTGCGTTGTGAATTTGTCCGATGGCAATTTTTTCGCGGCGGCAGATTTGATAGGAACGCTCAAAATAGTGCCATGCTGTTCGATAATCACCCTTTAAAAAGGACAACACTCCCAACGCATTGAGTACATTGGCGCGCCCCGGGCCCTTTTCATAAAGGTCCTTTTTTTGTTTATACTGATTGATCGCTTTATCAAATTGGTTCAGTGATTTTTGACTCTCTCCCATAATCGAATACAATAATGCCTTTTCATCCCGGGTGGTCAGACCTTCAACCCCCGGGGTTGCCATCTCGCTCAAATCCACAAATGGCAACGGAAATGAAAACCCCAATAGTCCCAATTCAATACGGCTGGGTTGATGATCAATAGGGTCAACCAAACCCCGTTCCAGCAACCGCATTGCCTGCTGAGCATAATCGATAGCCTGATCATAGTCTCCCGTTTTCAGGTGAATATAGGCCAAGGAACGATAACTGTTGTGTAACTCGTTGATGCTTCCGTCTCGCATTTCCCTGGCTGCAATAGACTGCAACAACGCGATGGCGGCCTGATAGTCGCCCTCGACCTGATAAAAAAGAGCCAGGAACTTTTCCAACTCTGATACGGTTTTAGTATCACCCAGATCTGAATATAGCCCGATCGCCTTTTGAATATAAAGTGGACCTCGCTCAAAATCCTCCACGGTAAAGGCACATCTGCCCAGCCTTTTATAAATAACGGCTTTTTGAAGCGAATCTGTAAATGTAGAGTCATATTTAAGCTTGATATGATAATAGCGATATGACTCCTCATGATCGAACTCGCCCAGGTAGAAATGATTGTTCGCCAGATTCAGCGCTAGGGTCGCCTCGAGCTCGGGTTCTTTTTCTTCATCATTGAGTCCGATAGCTTTGGTCAGCTCGTGGACAGCCCGTTCATAATAACGGGGTGGCTTTCGTTCTTCATAGAAGGTAAGGAGTCGGTACAGCCATTGAACCGGCGCCGTGGCGGTGTCCACGAAACGAACAAAAATCGATTGTTTCTGACGGTCTTGACGCGCCTGGTATCGTTCCATCATTTCATAATTGAATGCCACCGTCAGATAACCGGGAACCATGTTATAATCATAGGACAATGCTTGGGCGACAGTGGCGCTGGAACGATTAAGGTACTCGGGATCGATACCATCCGGATTGCCGTCCAGCTGAGCTCCTTCCGTTCCTTTAAACGAATAGGCCAAGCCCAATGTATACAAATAGACATTGTTATCCGGATTCCGAGCAATCCGCTTTTCATATTCTTGAATGGCCCGGTCTATCTGTCGCATATAAAAAAGACTCTCAACGTATCCGCTATGCGCTTTGATAGAGCTACTGTCGACTGACAACGCTCGATGAAAACGAACCCGGGCGAGTTCATAATCGCCCATATAGTCTAGAGAATAGGCCGATTTCAACAGGTGATCCAGCAGACTTTTTTCAACCTTTTTTCTGAATTGTGGCTGGGTGTCCCCATAGGTCTCAATCAGACGTTCCAGAAAATCAAATGCCTGTTTGGATTCGCCCATACGGACCAAACAATTTGCCTTCCACAGTCTGGCCTCCAGCACCTCCTCCTGAAAGTGTGAATAACTGTCGATGACCTGTTCAAAATCCGACAACGCAGCTTGCACCCTTTGATTGTTACAACGGAATATCCCTCTCTGTAACCTCACCTCGGCGAGGACACGGGGATATGGGTTATATCGTTGCAGCAGGTCATTGTAAACAGCCGTGGAATCAGTCGTATCCCGGGTAAGAGCCAGGTCAATCAGCTGATCCCTCCCTCGGGTCATCCATGGATCTACCTCCGGAAAAGCGGTAATGATCCTTAAAAAGACCTTCTCCGCTTCGTCCATCTGCCCCACACTTCGATAAATCTGACCCGCGGCAAACAGACTCGCAGCAGACAGGGATCGGCTTGCGGCTGAGTCCTGAGCCAGTGTCAGATACATATCTTTCGCCCACAGCCATTGGCCCTGATGAGCATAGAGATCACCCAAAAACGTCATGGCCCGGATGCGCACAGGGGGAGCGGACAGATCGGGAATCAGTTGTTCGACACGCAAAGCGAGAGAATCAGAATGATCGGGAGTTGACCAGAGTCCTTCCCGTCCGAGACGTGCATAGGATACCAGAGTGTCTTGGTGGGTGAACACCTCGAGAACGCGATCAAACCAGGCATGGGCCAATTTGACCTCACCCACACGTGTATACTCGATGGCAATCTCCAACGCCGCCTTGCCGGCAAAGGGTGAGTCCCAGCCATAATACTCAATGATCCGTCGATAGCCCAGAATTCTTTCCCAGGCCAATGAATCCTCAACAACCTCGTCACTCAACAATGAGACGCGTTGGTAAAGAGGGAGCAGCAGATGCTCCTGTAGGGATTCAGCGACAGGGAACCATCGTGAGACACTTGAAAACTGAGAACTGTCAGAGCCACATCGTGGAATGTGTCCGTTCGTTGGACAATGGTAAATATCGGTATTGGAACGCCGTGTGGATACAAAATAGACTCGATCATTTACACCCGCTGAAGGGTGAGATGAGGTGTAGGCTCCCGACGTAAAGGGCATAGCGTCCCTGGTGAGATTTTGTCGGAATCCGGGTTGCATGAGTGTCGTCGTGGCCGAATCAACAGAAGAGGGTTCCTGCGGTGCGTTGTGTACACTCACCTTCCAGAGTTTTCCTTTGTCAGCTGGTGAGAAACGCCCGTCTGCATTGGTGTCCCGGTCAAATCGGACAAAATAGAGGTCTTTTGCGTCGGAGGACCAGCATGGAAATCCATCTGCAGCTTTACCTTTGGTCAGCTGATATGTAGGATATTCAGGCGGCTCCCAGAGAGCACTGCTATCCGGTTTGGGCCCCTTGAGGTTGATGATAAAAATATCGCCGTTATTGTGATCACCATCCCGAAAAGACGTAAAGGCCAAAAGTTGTTGATCTGGACTCCAGACCGGATGGGTTCCCCCGAGAGTGGTCAGAGGCAGTGTATTGTCGGTATGGTCATTATAAAACCACAGTTCATCCCGGCCGGAACGATCTGAAACCCATACTATTTTTTTATCATCTGGGGATATGGCCGGATAGCTGTCTGTTCCGGGATGGTCGGTGATCTGACGAGGATTGCCGTCCGCAAACAACTTTCCCTTGAATTCACGCAAACTGATTTGCCAAATATCACCAAATGCATCACTGCGTTGCGATACGAACACCAGACGACGGCTGTCGGGTGACCAGGAAGGATAAAAGTCGTCGGCTTTGTGAAAGGTGATCTGTTGAGAACGTCCTCCCCCCGTGCTGCGGATCCAGATATCATAATTATCCGTTTGTCGCGAGACATAGGCTACCCACTTTCCATCGGGAGAGACTCGCGGGCTGAGGTCTATATCCGGATGGGTTGTAAACGGTTGATCATCCAGAACACAGGTGTCCCCGAGAGCATTGGAGAGCATAATGATTAGCAGCAACAGAACCTGTCTTAAAAGAGTTTTCATGAGTCTGACCTTCATGACAACCATAATCATTACCCTAAGCGGGTCATCAGGGTTTCCGGACCCATTCGCTGTTGGCGGTTTCAATCCAGGTGCCGGATTCCGTTTCTTTCTGGCTCAGATCCGCAAGCAGAGCCTGGACAGTCGAATCGCCTTCCGCCGCCGCCTGCTGATGAAGAGCCAACACACGTTCATAAAGCACACTTCGATCCCGGTTTTCTTCCTCCACAACCTGTTCAATCCGCTTCCGGGTTAACGAATCGGCCTCTTCCCCCTTTGAGACAATCTCCAGAAATCCGCGGTTGTTTTCACCCACATACTCTTTTCGTTTGAATTCATGTATATCATCCTGATTGAACTTTTTATTTTGAATGGCTTGCAGCACAGATCGACGCTGGTCACTGGTGTCGGATGCACCACCAAAGCCAGGAGTTCGACTGGACACCAGGATCCAGTTCTGCGTTTCAATGTCTTCAACCGAACCCAGGACCTGCTTCATCAATACTGTTTTTTCTCCGGTCACCCTGATCTCGGGGGCGCGGATGCTGCAGCGGGAACCGAAAAGAGTGACAAGCAAAAGGCTGATTCTCACAGTTTGTTTAAAGGTCAAAATCATCACAATTGTCTCCATGATGGTAACGACACTACTCTCCACCCTCCGCTCGTACGGCCTGCTGCAGAGCGGTCTGGACAAAAAAGTCCACCGGAATACGGGCCAACTCGACCTTGCCACCCTGCAATTTAACCGGGAAATACCAGGGTTGTGAAAATTGGACAGATGGATAAGCATAACCATGACGAATATCAAATGTCAACAATCTGGGCTTAAAGCCCCAATTGATGAGTCGTTGCGTCAAACTGATACCCGAGTCCAGGCCCTCAGGGTCGAGACGTCGCAAAAGGTTTAACATCACCTGCGGTCCAATCTGGGTTAAATAGAAATGTCCTCCCAGATCAATGGCCTGTTCCGGATCCAGTCCCGTACCATGTATAGTAATATTTCCACTAAGCTTGCCTTCATTTTTCTTTTCAGCCTCACCAACCAGGTTTTCCGAATCCAGATCACTGAAATGGGCAGAGAGTGTATATCCGGCCTGAGCGAGGTCGCCGTTTCCGAGGTTGACGGAGAGACGACCTGCCAGGGAACCGCCATAGAGTTGGGCGGCCAATTCCGGTATTTCCAGCCGGCTCTCACCCAAGAGCAACTGGCTTTGCACGTCGGTGATTTCATAACCCGAAAACCGAATTCGATCGATAGACAGGTGCGAGAGTTCGGGAATGCTGTTTCGGTAATACGATTCATAAAGCCAATAATCCACGGTTCCCTCTGTGGGTGTATTGATCCTGGGTGCGGAGGTGTATAATGTCTGTTTCAACATGTCAAATTTTTGATCGATTTCAATATGGGCATTCAGACCGGACACATCCAGCCGATCCTGAATAGATACACCCCAATCGGTGGCATTGAACTGGCCACTGACATCAAAAACCGTATCGTTTAACTGAACATCAAGCGATCCAGCTTGCAGGCCGGTCAGCTGGACAAGAGGAGTCAGGAAAAGAGTTTCTTTTACATTTTGATGCCAGCTTAAACGGGCGTCAACAACCGGTTGCTGATCAAGATGAGTGATTTGGCCGGCAAAGTCTCCGCGCGTAAACAGATCCGGGATCTGAATCGATCCGGAATCCAATTCAACCCTGTAAAAAGAATCAAGGGAAACAGACAATGAAAGGCTGTTGTCAGCCAACGTCAATCGATTTATGTGTTCAAACGAGACGGAATCTACATTGATGGTCATATCAACATCCGAGATCCGCCTTGAATCCAGTTGTGCAGCGGCATTCAACACCGTATTGTTGACCACCAATCCCTGGTCGGGGAAGGAGAACCGGGGCTGATGGATGCGGGCGTTCAAATCGCCCTCAAGAACCATGGGAACGGCATTTAACTGAGCATCGAGATGACCACTAAGGTGTGTGGTTCCCCCTGGCGAGAGATCCAATCCAGGACCCAGTGCAGCACCTTGTTGAATAGTCTGGTATACCGGATGGTGCCAGACCACCCAGTCCATCGAATCGATCCGGATGGCATGGTTTTGAACCTGGCCCGTTAACACTCCCGAGGCAAAATCGTCCAGACGAATGGCCAGGGAATCAATTTGAACCGGAAACACATCCTCTGACAACCCTCCCCAATAATTCACTTGGAGGGTTCGAGGAGACAATCGAAAAGGTTGTTCACCGGTCACCCATGTGGTATCGCTCTCTAGTGTCAGATGAGCCGCCAGAGAATCCAGCCCACTCAGAGAGAAATTCAATGTAGCGCCCAACGTGGTGTGAACCGGTGTATTGGGAAACGAACGGGAATCCAGATTTGTGACCTCGACAGTTCCCTCTCCCT
>CAYPUH010000221.1:0-7755 GCA_964413725.1 uncultured Cytophagia bacterium | reverse complement strand
GAAGTGGAGGCAAGCCTTCAACGGCTGGATGTCGAAACCATCGATCTCTATCAGATCCATTGGCCGGATCCCAATGTGCCCCTGATAAACACCTGCCGTGCGTTGAGAAAACTGAAACGGGAAGGGCTGGTCCGACACCTCGGTGTTTCAAACGTTTCCCTTGAACAACTCTCACAATGCAGGGACATCTTTCCCGTCATCTCCGTGCAACCCCCATACAACCTGTTTCGGAGAGAGATCGAGACCGATCTGTTACCCTATTGTCGCCGGCATCATATCGGAGTTATCCCCTACAGTCCCCTCGCGTCCGGCCTTTTGTCCGGATCCTTTCATCCCGGCGATCTCGATGCACACGACTGGAGACGCCGCGATATCGATTTTCAACCCCCCCGTCTGGATCACTATCTGAATGCTGTGGATCAACTACGGCCTCTTGCCCGGGATCACAACGTCGACGTCGGACAAATAGCCATTGCCTGGTTGATGAATCAACCAGGCATAAGCGGAATCATTGTGGGAGCGCGTACCGTGAATCAGATACAGGCCAGTGTGAGGTCCATACAGGTCAATCTTGATCCGGATCAGCGCAATGCTATCGACAAAATCTCCCAACATGCCATCAAACGCATCGGTCCCAAACCAAACGCACATCGATGAAAACGGTCTGTACTATCGGTTCCTTGCATGTATTAGAGGAACAACGACACGATAACAGGAGTGATGCAAATGAAAAAAAGTAATCCCGAGGTGCTCAGTATCGCCTTTACACATAGATCTCTTTGTACCCGGTGTGGTACTTGCGTCGGGGCATGCCCCACGCAGGCATTGTCTATTGATGAACACTTTTATCCCTGTCTGGATCCGGATAAATGTATTGAATGTGGGTTGTGCGCCAGAACATGTCCCGGGGGCAGGGTTCATTATAAACACCTCACCCGTCTCACATTCGGACATGATCGGGATAGCGAATCCTTTGACGGCCACGTTCAGCGAACCTATGTCGGGTATGCCACCGACCCCCGCATACGAGCCGGTGGAGCCGGAGGGGGGGTCATTACCGCTCTTCTCTGGGATCTGCTGAAAAGCGGAACCGTCGATGGCTGTATCGTGACACGTATGAATCCTGAAAAGCCCTGGCATGGTCAGGTCTTTATCGCACGGACCTATAAAGAGTTGCTGGAGAGCCAACAGTCCAAATATATTATCATTCCCGTCAATGCCATTTTTCAAACACTGTATAAAGAAAAAGGCCGATTTGCCCTGGCTGCCCTCCCCTGCCATCTACATGGATTTCGGCTGCTGGCGAATGAACGAAAAGAACTGTCCAACAAAATTCATATCTCCATTGGCCTGTTCTGCGCCTCAGCGCTGGAGCCCTATGTGGCAGAAGAGATGATGGAGATGAAAGGTATCGATAAAAAGCAGGCGAAAAACTTTAACTTTCGCGGGGGGAAATGGCCCGGCCGCATTCGGGCTGTTCTACAGAATGGTCAGATCAAATCTCTCCACTATTCCAATTTCAAAGATGGCGCGATCAATTATCTCACCTATCTGTACAGTCCTTTCCGCTGTCAGACTTGTATCGACGGCTCTGCAGAGTTTTCCGATATCTCGGTAAGCGATGCCTGGACCCGGGACAGCAAAGGCGACTATCTATTCGAATCCCAGTCTCGTCTTTTGGCCCGGTCAGAAAAGGGTGTCCGCACGATGGAGGAGGCCATCGACCACGGTACCCTGGCGGCCAGTGATGTCACCACCCATCCAAGCTATCAGACGCATCGTCTTCATACCCGTAAAAAAGGACTGAATGCCCCCCTGAGAGTACAACGACTGGTTCAAAACGGTAAAATTGCCCCTCAGTATGACCGTTTCGTGGAAAAAGTGAGCCCGGCTGAAAGACACGCCGAGAGAATAGAATCCTTTATCATGTCATTGGGTCGCAAACATGCGACCCGATATCCCTTGTTCAAATTCCTGACCTCTCGCTATGGTATCCCCTTTGTAAAACTGAGACAAAAAATCAAGAGTAAAAAATACCGCTAATGAGCTCCGGCATCACGGGAAACGGGATAGAGAATCAATGTTTTTTCCGTCTCTCCTGCGAGTTGGCTATCGGGGATGGCAGGCTGAAACCATTTTCCCTGCTGCCATGCCTCCAGTTGATCATCATAGGCCTCGGCGAGCGGATGCCCGCTTTGTCCGGAAGAAAGAATGCCCCCCACAGCTGGCGGGTTCTTTGAAAAGTCGACTCTCATGCGCACGGTTGGTGCGAAGGTCATATTTTGCCGGTGATAGCGCCTCTGTAATGTATACCTGTCACCGGAATATCGATCGATTGTTCGGCTCAACAATCGTTCCAGAGCAGGTGTAACGGCCAGAGGATGCGACTGATTGAACGCTCCCCCCACCTCCTCTTTCCACAACCCGGGATTCTTACCATAGCGTCGGGTTAATGAGTCCAATGCGGCGGAAAATGACATCGAAACAACATCTGAAAAGGTCTCTCCTTGATCCGTGTTGATGTTATCGGCCCAGCGACGAGGGGAATGAAGCATGATTCTGTCGAGATCAGTGCGGGCAGCTGTCTTTAGGATCGAAAACAGATCGGGAGTAAATTCATCTTCATAGAGTGCGCGCAACAACTCGGAATGCCATGCAGTATACAAAGCTGCCGCAAGAGAAGGGGTTATTCTCATGTCCCATTCGTCAAGAAGAGCCAGACTCTGTTCTTCCAGCCAAGAGTCTGGACGATGGGATAACCGTTCAGAGCGTGTCAGCGACATAAAGTCAGAAGCAAAAGGCGATAGAACATCTCGCATCACGGAATCAGCCAGGAAAGATCCGGCACCCGACAGATCGGTCAACAGATCCTCAAAACGATCCAGTTGTATCGGATCGGGGATCCGGTCCGGGAGTCGTATCGGATCACACAGACTCGCATGGATGTCGGATACCAACACGCCACCGGAGCGGGAGGAATCATGAAGCCGGTGTGGCAGCGAAGAAAATGACTTCCAACCGGTCCAGACCTCAGAAACACGGCGTCCATCAATGGGTACAGCTCCGGAAACAGACCTCAGCGGAACCCGGCCGGCAACCTGATAACCATATCGATTATCACGATCCGCGTACAGCCAGTATGAAATCGGTACCGCCAGATGACTCAAGGCCTGACGGAAGCCGGAAGGAGCGGAAGCCGTCATCAAATCGTAGAAAGCCCTGAACTCCGTTCCCGCCTCGAATCCCGACCACCGCACACTGACATAAACGGGCTGGCCATCCTCTCCCGGAGATCGAAATACAGGCCCACGATGACTCGATCGGGTCAACAGATGTACGGGGCGTTGATGCTTAACCTCTATCCATTGTTCCCCCAGTGTAAAGGGCCGGATGTCACCCCTCACTCGGTAATGATCTGAATCGTCAGAGGCCGGTTGCTCGACGATGAGATCGATATCATCCAGCCCCATGGGAACACAAGCCCAGGCAAAGGAATCATTCTGCCCCATCCACATCCCCGGAATGCCGGGTAACATGGCGCCCGTCGTTCTGATCTGTTTCGACTTTAGACAAATCCAGTGAAACCAGGAGGGCTGCATCGCTGGCAGATACCAGTCGACACCCAGCATCGGGTGGCCGGTACCAGTGGTCTGTCCACCAACCACCCAACCCTGAGCGCCAAGAGGTGTATAGAGGCCACCCAGGGAGAACGCTAAAAAGGGGTGCTCTGGCTCGCCGGTGATGAGAGTTTTGGGAACAGAACGTGCCATTAAATCCGTGTCAAAAGAGCAAAATTCGGCTCTTAAACGATTTGTTTTTGACCCGGCCAGACGAGCGCGTATCACGTCCGGCTTCCACCCCGGTCCCAGATGCCAAACCATCCATTGAAACAGAGCCAGACAATCTTTCGGGGACCAAAACGTCATCTGCGTCGAAAGCAGATAAAATTCGGGAGGAGCAAAGTCCCGGGCCTCTCCAATCCAGGCATTGATACCATCGGTATAAGCATGCAACAGAGAGACCGTCGATTCGTCCAGCTGGTTCAGTTGTCGTTGAGCCTCGCGGGCAAATCCCAATATCCCGATCAATCGGTCTGACGGCAGACCTTCCGGCCCGATGGCGCTCGCCAATTGCCCGGTTGCTGCCCGCCGCCACAACTCCATCTGTGCAAATCGGTCACGTGCATGAACATATCCCATGCCAAAATAGAGGTCGGGATCCGATTCTGCGTGGACACAAGCGATTCCCCGCTCTCCGGTCTTTATGATGACTGTGTCCTGTGCACCCCTCACACTCCTGGAACCAGATTCCTGCGGCAGACTTTGCCCAAGTGTGAATAGACCAAACGAAAGCAAAAGGACCGGCAACACAACAATCAAAAACAAAAAAAGCAACAATAATTGTTTCACTCGCATGTCATTCAATCCAGCAAATTGAGACCTGGTGCAATCGGCAGCACGTTAAACAAAAAAGCCCGGCCACACAATCAATGACCGAGCCGAACTCCCGTTCACACAAGAAAAACGCCAGCAACGGTTTAATTGAGAATGGAACCGTGAAAAGAAATTTTCAAAATTCGGCGTCTCCCTGTTACCGCCTTGTTATTCGAGAGTATATTTTTAAGATCGAATTCAATCGTCATGCCTCTTGTAAAGGCCCAACGCAATCCCATATTCAGATATCCCCTACCACTATTGGCAGAGGTGATTTTATCATCATTGGTGGCAAAATCGTACTCAACCAGCGCGATAATATCATGGATCAGTTCAATATCACTTCCCATAAACAGCGTAGGGTCGTTATCAGAGTCCCTGCGTTCAGTACTCATACTCACCCCCGCATGAAGTCCCACACGACGGATGGACTGGTACCCCTTTGAGACCAAACAATAAAAGCCCCGCGCTTTGAAAGAATAGCGATCCAATAAAACATCACTATTGCTGACCTCAACAGGTACGTCCGGATTTTCCGGATCGCGATAATCGTCCTTTCGCCAATATTTGCCATATCCCTGAGTATCGATTCCCAAAACAATGGCTGGAAGCCTTAAATCCTCTTCGATCACTCGATAAGCAAAATGCACACCGGGCATTTCGCTCCACTTTATATCCTCCCCACCAATAAGATGCTCTCCGGTAAAAGAGACACCAAACATCAAACGGTTGGAGATGCCCACGGACAGACGAGCCAATATACTTCCCCCCTCGTATACCCGGATACCCGTCCGCAAATCCCCACCGGCCAGTATGCTGGCAGTGGGCAAATCGATCAACTGGATCGGACGGGTTAGATATTTATCCTGACTTTGCACCTCTCCCGAAGCGGGATAGGTAGACCGCGGGTCGATCTGTGCATGGCCTGATGTGACGATGACAACACATATCAAACCCAGTACCGTCCAAAACCCACGTTTTCTCATTCGGGAGGTCCTTCCGAAAAATTCCATTCTCATATCCTATCTACCGTTGACAAAATCACCCGAGACATTCAAATCGATATCCTCTCGGCTCGTTGTCGGTCATTCTCTCGGCACAGACACAGAAAATCACTGACAACCCATCTCACAATCCCGTTCAGCATTGATCTATACATGTATCAAAGAAGACACATCAAAAAACAGCATACACTAAAAATAAAGTAAAAGATATGGGATTTAAAGTCAAGGAGAAAGGCAAAGGAATGCGAACGCGTCATTAACGGATAAAAACCCCCACCCCGATGCTGACTTGGAAAATCGTTCGCGTGACATCATAGACATCGCCGGAAGGAAAGAGATAGATAAGCCTGGCACTGGTTCTCAGCAGGGCATACCGGCTGAACAGAGTATGAGAGCCTATCCCTATCGAGAGAGCGGCTCCCTGATAGGTCGTGGATTCTTCAGAGGGTGCAGAGATGCTTTCGCTCCAAAAACCGGGAGACATGTACATATAGACCGAAGCAGCACTGGCCATGCGTTTTTCCCATTGCCGCTTGTCCCCATAGCTGGGCGCCAAATCGAACAACCGCATCGCTCCACCAATTAGAATCAGGCTGGATATGTCGGTTTGATCACTATCAAACGCTAAATCGATACCCGGTTCTAACTGAATGATAATATCCCTGTTAAGGTAAAAACCAAACAAAGCGTTCAGGTTCAGCAAATTTCGGGCACTTTGCTCGGAATTGGAGACATTTCTAAAACTGAACGAACCACCCAACTCGATGGAACCGTGGTGCTGCGCCAGGACCGGGTGGGCACAAAAACAAACGAGTACGATTAAAAAAACTCGTCGCACAAAACCTCCTGATAGCTTTGACAATGTGTTTGTCACTGTTTTCCCTTCGTGTCACTTTGCTCTGGCAGGGGATGCATCAACCGTATCATACCCTCAAAGACGTAAATAGATACTAAAAAAAAAGCCGATTCACAGAACACGTTCTGCCGCTCTACAATACGGTTAAACCACACTTTAGCAGACGATTTTTTCGGAAATCGCATAATATCCACGGATGTCCGGACCTTGTTGACAATCCAATACATCCGTGTATGGGGAGAAATAGTAAGATAATTACAAGACCTGCCCAATACAAATGAATGTGAACATGACGGGATAGTGGGTCACAGGACGATCGCAGACATCGAGGGATTAAAGGGCGGGGGCCTGGCCAACAGTCTGATTCAATTCTTCCAGTCGTGATTCCACCTGATCGATCATTCGCAAAAGTGTTTTGGACAATGTGGAACGAAGCGCTTTCACTCTCATCTGATGTTTGACCTCGATCAACTCTGAAATCAATTGCTCCTGCACCTGATCCGCAAACGAACAATTCGGATAGCGACGGAGGAAATCATCATAGACCACAAAGGGGGCTGCGATTCGGGACCAGAAATCAGACCAGCGATCATCAGAAGCATCGTTAATCACCTGACGAATATAAAAATTGATGTCCCGTTGAGGATTTCGTTCGACATAGGTACTGAGACCACGATAATGGGTGAACAGACGCCTCAAATTCTGCTCACGAGACAGGGAATCCTGAAAATCATTAACCTGAGATTGATAATACAATACGTCCCGAAACCACTGATCGTCGTCAAAGGGTACTTTGGTGAGTTTGTAATTGAGCAGTAATTTACTCCATGCATCTACAGGATTGTCATCAATGGTACCGGGGTTGTATTGCAATGTCTTTGTGAATTCAAGAGCAGCCTCATCAAGTTCCGCGTGTCCAGAAGACTTTAACAGTTCTACCTGTTCCACCTCTCCCTTTTTATTCACAAATACCGCAAGCATCACTTCGCCTTCCATACGTTCCAGCTGGGCTGCAAGAGGATAATCCAGCTGTATATCCGATTTTACCTTGGGTACGCGTAAACGTTTCGATGCACAACCCGGTATCATTAGGGAAAATATCAGGATAGTTACAATACTTGTAGATATGGCAATAAAACGTGGGTTCATTTTGACCTCAAATCATCGGTTAGAGGACCCAACAAGCAGTCTGTGCGAAACCTCACGCACGGCCGGACTCTCCAAGATAAACAGCCAAATCGTTCGCACTATTTCCCGCCACGTTCCACAGCTTAATGTCCGTAAACAGATCTCTGTACTGTCCGGTAAGCGGACACTTTTAAAGAGACGGTTAAAAAAAAAGATGGCGCTATTCCGCAGAACAGCGCCATCCATATCATGTCTATATCCATCCTTAATACGAGATAGCCAGGGTTCCGACGACTCTTGTCCAGGTTTTACTTTCCTCTGTGACCAGCTGTGA
>CAYPUH010000220.1:0-7811 GCA_964413725.1 uncultured Cytophagia bacterium | reverse complement strand
GTTCTGTATGACTCGTTCGATAGCATAAACACATCAAACCAACCTGCAAAGGAGAGCAAAATGAAATCAAGAAATCGTTTTTACTTTGTATTGTTTTTGATCCCCGTTATGATGCTGGCATGCGATACCGGCAATGACGAGACCTATCGAATGGAGAAACAGGAAATGGAGCAGCGGATAGAGTCCACCCTGGATGAGATGGAAACGGAAATCAATGATCTCGAGGATCAAATTTCAGAACAGGGTGAGGAAGCAGGTGATGAGTTGAAAGATCGCCTGGAATCCCTGAAAGATGAACGAGAAACCCTGAACGACAAATTAGACGAGTTGCAGGACACAACCCAGGACAACTGGGAAGAGTTTAAAACCGATGTGAACGACAGGGTGGATGATATTCAAAACCGGTTTTAAACCAGGCCAGGCAGAGTTGTGATGTTGCATCGACTCTGCCCGGGTTTTGCCGAGTAGGGTCGTTATCGGCGTGCACGCTCTGTCGCCGAAACGAAAATAGTTCTGAAACGCATTGTGCGGACTGCAAACACTCAGTCTGCACCACACAGACAAATCAAACAGGAGGAACGTCATGGATCGATTGGAATTTAAGGGACAGTGGTCCGAGGTTAAAGGACGCCTGAAACAAAAATATGCCAGTTTGACCGACAGCGATCTGGCCTATGAAGAGGGTCAGGAAGAAGAAATGATCGGACGCATACAAAAACGACTTGGCAAGACCCGTGATGAAGTGGTCAAAGAGATTAAAAGCATCTGATGAAATCCCGGTTGACGGGTTGCAAACCATACGGGCCGGTCAACTGGCTTTTTTCACCTGTTCCCGACATCAAGAGCTCTTATTTGAATCAAACCTGAAAAGGTGATTGATATGTTACGTTGGGCATTGATCTTTTTCGTGATTGCATTAATTGCTGCCGTTTTCGGCTTTGGTGGAGTCGCTGCTGCTTCAGCCGGTATTGCAAAGATTTTGTTCTTTATTTTCCTGATCATTTTTATTATCTCTCTCATCGTCGGCTTGGTTGGCCGGGGTCGGGGTCGTGTATAATAGAGTCAGGATGCCCCGTCATCCCTTTCAATGCTGCTGTACCGCTCTCTCTAGCCTCGTCTTCCCTCAGGCATCGGATAGACCCCCGGGTAGAAGCGAGATAGTGACATAAAAACTTTCGGGGTCCTGACGGTTTTAGCTGACCGAGTTTTGGGGCATGCGCATTCATGAGGGCCGGAACCCCTGGTACCGGAATCGAGTGCGAATGCCCTTTTTTTTCGATACAGGATCAGCACACCTGCAGGGTTTAACGCCACAGAAGACCCTCGCTGCTCTGACGACGGTCACTCCCCTCGTCCGGAGTGGGGCCGTCACGGTTGTGTTGTTGGCAACAGTGCTTCCAGAGTGCCTCTCTGCGATAGCTGTCGGGTCTGTCATCCCTCCATTCAAGAGATCGATCTCCCGGTCTGTCATGTCGTCTTTATATCACTCCCTTTATCTGCGGATGGCATTTGATATCAGTCGATAAAATATACGAAAAAGACGAAAACAGTAACGAATAGCTTGACATTTTTGTGATTTTACGTTAAATTTATAACAAGTAACGAAAAATACGCAGAAAACAACGGGGTGAGTTATGCGGTGTGTGATTTTCTGTTTGACCCTGATTGGCCTGTTGACAGGCCAAAGTCGATCGCAGGTGGTCATTACCGAGGTGAACAGCACCACCAGTGCCTATGCGAGCTATATCGAGGTGATGAATACAGGATCTAATCCGATAGATGTTTCGGGATATACGATCACCTATGGCAATGATGGCAGTGACAAACTGATCGCAGAGCCCCTGACAGCGGATGGGTATAGTGAGGGCTGTTCATTATCCCCGGGTGAGTATTTCCTGGTCCTGCGCAGCGACGGCACGTTTCGAAGTGAATATCCGACTGTCGTCTTGAACGATGGCCCTGACGATGGTGACAATACGAGCGTGGAATGGATGGGGCACGGATATCTCTATCTCAACGGAGGAGCCGACTATGTGATTTTTCGGGACGAAAATGGGGGAGTGGTGGACCGGTTTGGATCGGCGACGGTGTCCTGGGACGACAATCATGCTTTTGAGCGGGTTCATTATCCCAACAGCGGAACGGATCTGGAGGCACATTGGCGGGATACGGGATTGGGAATGATGGGGAGTCCGGGTCGGCCGAATGACAGTTCATTACCGGTGCGATTGGGGCACTTTTCTGCGAGAGTTCGGGATGGAGGCGTGTTGGTGCAGTGGCGTACCGAGAGTGAAGAGAACAATCTGGGGTTTTATGTGATGCGTTCAGGTCATTCCGGGGGACTGTATGAGTGCCTGGGGCCGTTGATCGAGGGGGCGGGAACGAGTCCATCTCCGCATGACTATTGTTTTCGGGATAATCGGGTGCATGCCGGAGAGCGGTTTTGGTACGTCCTGCAGCAGGTTGATTTGAATGGCAGTTCCCGGCGATACGGACCTCTGGAAGTTTGCCTTCCCGGGATGAAAGAGAAAACTCTGTACGAGACCGGATTGACCGGATGTTTTCCCAATCCATTCAACCCGTTTACCCACATTGACGCTTTTGTAGCGGGAGAGGACAGCAAGGCGATTCGGCTGGAGATTTTCAATATCCGCGGACAGAGAATCCGGACCATGGCGGAAACTCACGTATTACCGGGGCGACATCAGTGGCTCTGGAATGGTTGTGATGACAGGGGACAGCCGTGCGCGGCGGGTGTCTATCTCTGTCGGTTAGAGTGCGGGGTAGAGGTCTCTACGGTGCGCTTGACAAAATTGCCCTGATGACACGAGGTCTGTTTCAACAGTGATAGCGAGGCGAACAGATGTTTCATGTGACTTGTTGGATATGGGTACATTTGTTCTGGTCGATAGCTCGGGGTCAGCGTCGTCTAGAGTCCAAATCCTGTTATGCGCTTTCGATGTATCTCTACGATATGGCGCGTAAAAGTGGATATGGTTTGAAAATCAACCGGGTTCAGCCCGATCATATACACGTCTTGCTTTATCTGAAACCCAGTCAGACGGTGGATCAGATGGTAGCGGGATTTCAACGGAGCAGCCACACCTATTTGTTCGACAATGGACTCTGTGACAATACATTTCAGTGGGCCCGGGGATACCACGCGTTCTCGGTGTCGCGATCGACTCTGGATGAAACCATACAGTATATATCTGAACAGCGCGTCCATCATCGACGGATGAGCACGGCAGAAGAGCTGGCATTGTTTCGGCGTCTCTACGAGTATCCCAAGTAGGGATTGAAAACAGGTTCTGGATGTGATTTTGCTCACATTAGCAAAAAAAACCTTGATTGTGATCTCTTGTTTTTTTATCATGGGTAAAAGGGGAACAGGGAGACAGACAACCAAAACGCGGTCTAGTGCACATGAAAAAGACACTCCGGGCGCTGTCCCTGTGGTTTGTACTGGGGACGGCAGCTATCGCGTTGTTGACGTGCAAGACAGGACAGCATCAGACCTCACTTACCCATTTTCACTCACTGCTCAGTCGTGCAGACCATCTATCATTCCGTCAGCAGCTCAATCCTGCCATTGACATTGGACCCGTAAGGGGTTTTGAACGCCATCAACACCAACTGTTTTTTACATCCAACAGCTCCCATGAACACCTGGGATGGCTCTATCGTGTCGATTCTTCTCAATCGTCCATCGATCGTATGATCATCAGTCAGGGATCCTTTGATCAGCCCGGCAATTGTCATTATGACGGATCGCTGATGTGGATTCCGGTTTCAGAGGGAAAGACTGATGGAAATACCCGGATTCTCGGAATGGATCCGGACATCATGAAGTTACACCAGACGCTTCATGTATCCGGATGGATTACCAGCGTGACCTCTGACGGTGCCGGCCATCTTTACGGTCTGTATCGAGATAGTGGAGATATTGGTATTTGGGACCTCGAGGGCCGCTTGCTTCGGAGGGTAGAGTCGCCCACCCATATCGCATATCAGAGCCTTCGCCACAGCAATGGGTTGTTGATCTGCATGGGACAAACACAGGACAAACAGATCCTGGATATTATCGATCCCTTTGACTGGTCGTTGCGCAATCGGATGGAACTCCCTGGCGTGGAGGGCAGCAAAACGAGTGCATCTGTGGATCTGACTCTGGATGATGATAAGGTCTACTGTGTCCCCGAGTCCGCAGCAGGTGTGACCATCACGGTTTATCGTCTGAACGACACGGGACCTCGTCTCAAAAACAAGACAGCGACATGATTAAATTGACCTGCGTATATTGTGGGCATCAACACTCGATGGATCACAAGCCCGGCCGGAGCGAGGTATGCCAGGGATGTGGACGGGATTTGAAAATCTGTCTAAACTGCCGGTTTTATGACCCACAGGCCCACCATGCGTGCCGTGAACCGCAGGCGGAATGGGTAAAAGACAAAGAGCGGGCCAATTTTTGTGACTATTTTGAACCCGCGCGGACGGAGCGAAAGCCTGAATCCTCATCCCGGGTAGACGCCGCACGAGCCAAACTGGACAAGCTGTTTCGTGGCAACGATGACCATCCGGATTAAAACAGCTCTTTGATATCCCCATCAAACTGATCCTTCCGATCCCCCAGTACCATATCAATATCACAATAGTTTCTCAAATCGGTAAAATCGCCGGCGTCGAGCACCGAAACACACTCTCGATACTCATCATACGAGTTGAGATCATAGAACGCCAAAAGCGGCCATCGTTCATTCTCGCGATTGATCCCGGTTGCTTTGTATCCTCCGATAAATCGGGCATGCTTGCGGATGGCCTCGTCCAGCTCTTTGAGCTGGTCGTCGAGACCTGTTAACAATTCGGTTCTCATCGTGGGATCGAGTTCGAGAAAGCGCATGACCCCGGCCTGCCGCCGTTTAACCGTCATCAACAGTCGATACGGGGTATCCGGATTGATTTCCGGATGGTGACGCCAAGGCAGTCCAAACCGTTTGACCCACATCCATCCCACTGCGGCAATGACAATCAACAGTGCAATACCCTCAAAGATCATAGCATCCTCATCGATTTTGTTTCAGGTGAATATTTCACACATCAGACTCAGCCGGGATCGAGCCCATGGGCGTCTTTCAGATACGGCTCATTAAAGCCGGGCGAGTGCACGGGGTTATGTCCGGTTTGTAAACACCTGTCACAGAACAATATCATCTTTAACCCTGCCGAGAGCATCCTGGTGCTGGCAAATGTGTGACTCGATTATCGAGTAATAAAAACAATGTATTAGGGTGTGTATATTCATGTTTCAGGGATCCGGCTTTTTCGTATGGGGTATAATATTTGCACATTAACAGACAAAGAAATTACAGAATTGTAGACAAACCTCAAAATCATTTTTCCGGGGTGGATGGTGGATCGGCTGTCTCGGCAGCGACTGCATTGATCATCTCTGATGATCCCAGATGGGAACGAAAAACTAGAAAAAGTTTGATAAACTATTGATTTTAACTGGCAATATACTTATGTTGTTTAACATATAGATTCTGTGTCAAAGGATCGGATGTGTCAGCCAACATAAAAAATATGACACATTGCGATCTGTTGTGGTCACACAATACGGCTGGTGAGATTTGGGATGACGGCACGATGTGAATGCCGGAGATTGTGTTTACAGGATCGGTATGGGATGAATGTCCGGAAATGGTTGTACGGATCCATAGGCGTAGTGATGGTGTTCAACCTTTAGCGGGCGTGTTCGAGAGTGAGGTACCGTCGATGTGATGATCTTAAGCAAGGAGGGAGTGGAACGATGGATCAAACAAACCCCATCGACATGTCGGGCTCGACCAATGAGAGCATTGATCAGATACGCGACATTTTATTCGGAGTCCATCTCAAAAAGATGAAAGAACGCATCACCGATCTCGAAGCCTTGGTAGAGAGCATTCAAAAGACATTGACAGATTTTTCTGAACAGATTGAAAAGGTCAATGTGCAACAGGTGAATCGAACCGAAAAGCTTGGGGACGAGGTTCAGCAGCAGGTGGATCAATTAAAAACTGAATTAGACAGACAGATAAAGCATCTAAAGCACGAACATGTGGACAGGCACCTATTGGGACAGGCATTGCAGGAACTTGGTCAGCAGCTGAATCAAGATTCTGAGACGTAACATAGGTGTAGCCACAAATGAAACATATCGAGAATGATGATCTCGAGCGTTTGCGTCAGTTGATTCTGGGCTCAAAGGAGCTGAATTTTACAGAGCTGAGAGCAGAGATCGACGCGATTCGAGAGCAGGTCGAAGATGAAGAGTCGATGATCGCTCATCTGGATCCGGTCATTGCTGATCTTTTGGAACGCAAGATCAACAGTTCCCGTCAGGACATGGCAGAAGCCCTGGCCCCGGTCATGGGACCAGCCATCCAAAATCAGATCAGTGACGCCAAGGAAGATGTGGTCGACGCGTTGTATCCTGTTATCGGGGAGTCGATTCGCAAATCCATTTCCGAGGCGATGAAAGATCTGGTGAACTCGGTGAATCGCCGGATTGAGCGCGAGTTGTTGCAGCGGGTTTTGCCCAAAAGGCTTTATGCTAAACTGGTGGGGGTATCGCCTGCGGAATGGGTGGTGAGTGATTCCGTTCCGTTTCATCTGGATCATCTGTTCATGATCCACAAAGAGACCGGCTTGCTGATCTCCCATGTTTCATCGGACAAAAGTGGCAATACCATGGATCAGGAACTGGTCAGCGGTATGCTCACCGCTATCCGGGATTTTGTTGCCGATGCGTTTCAGGAACATCCGGACAGAGAGCTATCCGAGATTCAATACGGCAACTCTAAAATCCTCATAGAGGTGGGACGCTATTTTTATCTTGCGGCGGTGGTCTCGGGTGTGAATCCGGCGGAATTTCGCAACGAACTGGCACGGCTCAGCCGTCGTCTTCACAACCGCTACTATTCCGAGCTCCGGGTGTTCGATGGTGACCTGTCCAGTCTGCATCAGACAGGTGAGATACTCGGTCACTTTATCGATCGCCATGATTATCCGATCTCATACCGAAAGAACCGGCGCCCGGCGCGTCCCTATCTCCGATATTTCGGGCTGGGTCTGGCGCTGGCTTTGCTTGTCTGGCTGGCTGTTTCCTGGATTCCTGGACAGATGAGGGATCGCGACATTCAGGACCGCATCCGGAGCGCATTGATTTCGCACCCGGCCGTTCGACAGGAAAAGGTCAACGCTCATGTGGATAACGGAACCGTCTTCCTCTCCGGAGAGGTCAGTTCTGCTCACAGTCTGGCTCAATTGGACAGCCTGTTGCATCGATTAAGACCGGTGCCTGACATTGAAAACCGGGTACAGGTGGTCTGGACCTCGGCCACAGAATCACGGATCCTTGAGCATATTCAGAACCGTGTCGCCGGGTTCGATTCTATGACCTATTTCAGACCCAGATTCATACTCGATCAGGATCACGTCTCCATTCAGGGATTTGTTCCCAATCTTCGTATCAAACGAGAACTTGGGTATCGGGTCAGTGAAGTGCCTGGCGTGAAAATCGTGGAAAACAACGCAAGCGTTCTCAATGAAACAGAGATCGCGGATGCACGCATTTATCTCCATGAGTTGACACTTTTTTTTGAAGATAAAGTGGACACACTCGATTCCAGACAACTGTCGATCCTGGAACATGTGGTTGACTTTGTAAAAGGACTTCCACATAAAGACATCAGATTGGTTGTTCGCGGATTTGCCGATGATAACACCGACTATTATTCCGATCTTCGGCTGTCGAAACGACGGGC
>CAYPUH010000219.1:0-7813 GCA_964413725.1 uncultured Cytophagia bacterium | reverse complement strand
CGAGTCGATTCTGTTTTTCGATCAACATAATAAATTGATTTTACTAGAATTGTTGCGGGGTGTCCGGTCGTTCGACCGGACACTAATGATCGATTATACGAAAGAAACAGGGTATTCTGTTATGAGCTGGCAGTCTTTAAAAGAGAAATATCAGTGCACAGATGGATACCAAAAACGCGCATATCTATATCTCGTCATCTCATTCATAGGTTTGTCTTATGAATTTCTGTTTATTCGTCCAATGCGCACCATCGTGATCTTGTTGTGGCTGGGAGTCTTTGGGATTGGATTGATTGTGAAATTTATGCTTCAGGAGCCTGAACGCTGACTTTGAGATCAAAAATCCGATTCAGTAGCACTTTTGGAGTGTGGCTGTTGACAGGTGGATTGCTGTTGGCAATGTCTACATCCAGCCGGGCCCAGAATGCTCTGAATGTGATCGATTACAATGTTCAGTTAATCGTCGAGCCGGAATTACACCTGATCCGGGGCAGTGCCCGCCTCGAGTTGTCTGCCCGACAACGACTGGACAAAATTTCGCTCGACCTCGTTCGGTTGAATGTGGATTCTGTTTTCGTCAATGGTCGTCCTGCACCTTTTTCCCGAGATGATCGGTACCTGGTCATCGATACGGATGCAAATGCTGAAGATCAAATCGTGGTTCGGATTGTTTACCACGGTGACCCCAGCAGAACTCAAACCGGTGGGTTTTTTTGGGGAGAGGACTATCATTATACGATGGGAGAGGGAATCGATGTTCAGGATCCCTCGATGTTAAAATATTGGATTCCCTGCAATGATATTCCTTCGGACAAAGCCACGTTTGCTCTCCGTATTACCGTGCCGGATGATCTGTGGGCACTATCCAATGGTGATCTTGTGGAGATTACCCCCGGTGTCATGAAAGAAACTCTGGAATATCATTGGAGATCCTCTGTTCCTATCGCCACTTATTTGGTGGCTCTGACCATTGGACCCTATGCCTCATTTCAGGATTCCTATTTATCATTGACCGGCAAGACCATACCGATTGTGCACTATGTGTTTCCCCGGGATCTGGAGAAAGCACAGTTCGACTGGGCGACCGTGCCGGATGTGATGGACGTTTTTGAACAGTTGTTCGGTCCTTATCCTTTTGATCGCTATGGAATGGTACAGATCCCCGGAGGAGGAGGGGCGATGGAACATCAAACCCTGTCCTCTTTATATGAGAATTTGGTTACAGGAGATCGCCGGTTTGAATATATCGTGGTCCACGAACTTGCCCATCAGTGGTGGGGGAATTGGGTAACCTTGACCGATTGGCGAGAGATTTGGCTCAATGAGGGATTTGCCTCCTATTCAGAAGCTCTTTATGCAGAGGCGAGCAGTGGAGACTCTGCTTTGGCTGTGGTGATGCAAACATTTAAAAATGCCTATCTGAGTGATGTCGGCAAACGGGGTCACTTTTCCATCTATGATCCAGAGTATGCCTGGGGGTCAACCGTATATCGAAAAGGGGCCTGGATTTTACATATGTTGCGCTGGGTGACAGGCGATGATGTGTTTTTCACCATATTAAAGGAATATGGTCGCCAGTTTGCCTATTCCAATGCCACACTGGGAAATTTCATCGCCGTCGCGGAGCAACAAAGTGGTATGGATTTGAAATGGTTTTTTTCACAGTGGCTTTATGGACAGGGATTCCCTGTTTTCGATCTTTATTGGAATTATTCCCGCGTTTCTGAGGATCGTTATGATGTCTTTTTACGCGTGGAACAGAGTCAAAGCACACCGACTCGATTTCAAATGCCGATAGAGTTAACGATCACCACTTCTTTGGAGATTCGAACCGATACGTTGTGGGTGTCTGAGGAAGGAGGGCGTTTTAACTGGAGCCTTCAGGGCAACCCACAGATTTTGACCCTGGATCCACACAATTGGATCCTTAAGGACATCAGAGTGCGTTCAGAACCGCTTCCCGGTCATTTGCCACCGGATAGATTTGCGCTGACCCAGAATTATCCAAATCCTTTTCTGCCCGACCGCCATGCCAACACTCGGATACTGTATCGTATTGAACCGGATCGCGTACCTGTTCTGGTCCGTCTCGAGGTGTTCGATGTTATGGGGCGACGGGTACGGACTCTGGTTCGACAAAGGCAGATGGCCGGACATCACCGGATAGAGTGGCAGGGTCTCGATGACCAGGGACGTCAACTTCCCAGCGGTCTCTATATCTATCGGTTACAGTTGGAGGGGCGGTCGCTGGAGAAGAAGATGATCCTTTTGCGTCCGTAATGACACGATGATTCATATGTCGACCATAGTCCCGGCTTCAAAGGGATGGCGGATTCAAACTATCCATGAGGAGATGTTATGATCGTTTGGATGTTTTTAGGCCTTTTTTTTGTCGTTGTTGTCTCTGTCTCTGTGATTGTATCGTTTCGTCGACAGCCAGAGCGTGTGCTTTTTGTTTGGACGATCGGAGCTTTGATCTTATTGATTGTTGCTACGATTGTGGTGATTTCTGAGACGGCAGTATTGCAGTGGGATTTTCAAAAGCGATTTTGGCCGCGGACTCGGGCTGTGGTTTTATCCTCAAAGGTCATCGGAGAGCGGGCATTCAGACCTTATTTAAAGATTCAATATACTATTAAAGATAAAATATATCGCAGGGATCTTGAACTGACCATGCCCAGTTTTGGCGGACGAACCAGTCGGTTGGATGTGGCGGAAAAAACAGTGAGCCAATATTCTCCCGGCGATTCCCTCAAAGTGTTTTATAATCCCGGGGATCCACGGGATGTGGTGATTCAGAACCGCCTTTCTCATGCCAATTTGTTGAAACTGGGCACAGCCGGTTTTGTGTGGATTGCCTCTATGGTCTTTCTTTTCCTCTCCTTTTTGGCGTTTTTAAAGTCCCAACGGGCTTTTGTGCCCTGAGAATATCCTCTTGTGACTCCTATGTCGGGGGGGACGATAAATTTAACGAATAATGAGAAATTTACCTGTATAATCTGTCTGATTTTCTGTCCTTGTTTTAATTCGATAAAAATAGATCCCGGAGGATACCGGCTGGTCCTGCTGATTTTTACCTTTCCAGATGAAGGTCTGGGGCCCGGAAAGCGGCTCCAATAGCTGCCAATAGATTCGTTGATTCAGAGCATTATATATTTCCAATGTTTTTCGTTTCGTCCCGGGTGACAGAAAATCAAAGGTTATTGTCCCGCTGGATGGATTGGGATAGACACGGCAAAGCGGATCCTCACCTGTCTGTTGCCATTCAACCCGGATCGTTTTGCTGAGGCTGGATTGGCCATCGAGGTCGATCTGCTTGAGGCGATAGGTATATACTCCTGATGCTCTTGGACGATCGATGAAGGAATAGACATGTTCCGACTGAGTGGTCAAGTGACCCTTAACAAAGCCTATGGTCTCAAAATTGGATTGGTCATCTGATCTCTGGATTTCAAAACCATAGTTGTTGCTTTCACTGACAGTGGTCCAGGTCAGAGCGATGCTCTCTGTTGTGGAATGGCCTGAAAAGTGTGACAATTCAACCGGAGTGACCGGAGACGCCAGAGATTCTTTTATGATATGCAGCACCACATCCTGATTATAGGTGGGGGTCTCGAAGGATTTCCATCCCTCGTGTCCAAAATCTCTTATAGTCCTGTCGCCAATCCACTCGCCTGTTTTGGGATCGTAGAATTGAGTATAGTAGACTCCTTTTCGTATCCAGAGTTTTACGGTGTGACGGGATTGTGGCTCCTGAGTATAGATATACGCAACGTATTCTTTTCTGTCGTTTTCACATAGCCACCCTGTACCGGTTGTGGTTTTAATGTGATAATCCGCAGGGTAAAGACCGTTTAACTGGTATAGAGTACGGAGAAATTTTGAAAAATATGAATGATATTCCGTGACCTTGTCGGGAACCTCGCGAATATCCAACCAACATTCCTCGCTGGTCCCGGCTGATCCTGCAATAAAATTTCCCCAAATAGAGGCCCGGAACCAATCCTGTTTTTCCTCAAGGGTGCTACCCGGATAGGGATTGATTTCATTCCAGATCAGGGGACGGTTATTATAATAGCCGTTGGGATTGTCGAGCGTTCTTTTGTGAGTGTATTCCCAATGTTCCACTGTTCTTTTGTAACTGCCGTGGGGAAAAGTCATGTCTCCCGGATAAGAACCGGTATACATCTCTGAACTTCCGACCAACAGATCATAGGGATCATATTTCCGGATGATGGGAAGATAGGCTTCTGTTGCTGCCAGTGCCGACACATCAAGGCGCTCCGCTTCATTAAAAAGCTCCCAATGTATATTGGGATACGCCGCGTAACGGGAAATGACGTATTTGAGATAAAATTCCGTAGCCTCTTCATATGTTGTGGGATCCCAGGGTTCCAGCACCAACCAATCGACATGATCCGGCGTACGCTGGGTCATGTCGACATGCAGTTTTCGTTTTCCCCAGATATCGAACAGATTGAGTTGTACATTGACACCCCGCTCCATTGCATAGTCGAGAGTGGCGTCGATGTAATTGAAAAAATCAAGATCCATGGTTTTGAGATCATAATTAAGGGGCAGAACCTGAATCTTTAATAGAAATCCATTGAGCCCGTACGCTACCAGATCGTCAATATACTCTTTGACCAGTGATAAATAGATATCATTGTTCAGTCGTTCCGGAAAACTGAGTTTTTGTTGGTCCTCGGTACCATGTTGCCGCATAAAATTGATATATTTGCCACCCATCCAGTAGAGCGGTGTACCGTCTTCAAACTGCAGTTTTTGACTGTGACCGGAATCTGTATAGAGGTGGCCATGAAGATTGGCATTTTCCCGTTCGGTACAGGTAAAAAATCCGGACCCGCTGTTATCTCCAAATTGCCATGTAAAGACCCATTGACCCTCTTCCGCCGGCATAAACCGGATTTCCCATGTATTGGAACCGTTGTAAAAGCCATAACATTTGAAGGTCGAATCACCAGGTGATGTAAACTCTGCCTCAACACGGTGAAAAAACGGTTCTGAAGGGGGCTTGGTTGAGGTGAATGTGAGACGGGTTGTTTCGTAGAGAGGAATATTGCTTGGACTCAGACGAACATCGATCGATGAGAATGCTGGACCGGAGATAAGGCATATGATGCACAGTGAGACAACTATTCTCCTCATAAAACACCACCCTGAGTTTATGAATATGTTTGTCTTTTTTCGATGGTTGTGCGTGTCGAAGAAATGATGGATTAAATGTCTAAAAATAAAGTATTAAGAGTCGCCAAATACATGGCGGGTGCGTTGTTATGCAATCAGAAGCGACAGGTAACGTCATATAGAAGGTCTTATCTTGCAAGACCCATGCCAGTCGGACGTCTCTATTGCCAGGATGAACGGAAAAGACACTATACAACAAACGGGTATGATGAGATGCTATCATACCCGTTTTGGAGATCATTGCTCCTATTGTGCTGTTCTTAATCCAGAGCGACATTGTCCCATTTTATCAATCCCATTTCATACGGATTGGTCAAATTGGAATGAAAGGGAAGGACGCGAATAGCGAACCCATGCGGTCCAGTCCGTTTGCAGGGAATATCTGCCTTGTAATGATGAATCGAGTTTTCGACTGTTTCCAACTCCATCTGGATGATCGATCCTTCCTGGATATTACCCTTGTTATCCAGGAGCCCATAATAGACCTGAACACTCAATTCTTGTGGCGATAGACCATCAATATCCAGTTGAGCTTTGACTGGAAAGGTGTTTCCGACTTTGATTTCGTCACCGGTATTGGCCTCGACCTGATTAATATTTATCTTTTCCCAGTTTTTGATCACTTTATCTTTCCATTGGACCAATGTTTTGGTTTCGCTCATGTTGGCGGAGTTTAGGCGGTTCCACCGCTTCAGAGCCGGATGGTAGAATTTTTCAAAGTATTCCTGAACCATTCGGTTTGTATTGAAATAGCTACAGGTGGTTCGGATACTGTTTTTCATCATAGAGATCCATTTGTGCGGGATATTGCTGCTGCCTCTGCTGTAAAAGAGTGGAATGATTTCCTGTTCGAGGAGGTAATAGAGTGATTCTGATTCAACCTTGTCCTGTTCTTCGGTGTTGGCATAGACCTCGCCGCGTCCAATGGCCCAGCCGATATCATTTTGATACGCTTCATCCCACCAGCCATCCAGAATACTGACATTCAGAACGCCGTTGCTTCCGGCCTTCATTCCGCTGGTCCCGCTGGCTTCGCGGGGGCGACGCGGGGTGTTGAGCCAGATATCGACTCCACTCAAGAGGTAGTCGGCGATCAGCATATCATAGTTTTCGAGAAAGACGATTTTATTTCGAAATTCGCTGTGTCTTAGAGTGGAGATGATATCCCGGATAATTTCCTTGCCTATTGTATCTTTGGGATGGGCTTTGCCTGCGAAGATGATTTGAACGGGATAATCGGGATGGTTGAGGATGGCTTTGAGTCGTTCAAGATCTTTGAACAATAAATAGGCCCGTTTATATTGAGCGAACCGTCGCGCGAAACCGATTGTCAGTGCTTTGGGATTAAGTACTTCTGCTGCGGCCTCCACATCCGAGGGATTGGCCCCCGACTTTTTCAACTGTTCTTGCAGACGACTGCGTGAAAATGACACCAGTTGTTCGCGTCGTCGTTCATGAGCCCTCCAGAGCTCCTCCTCCGGTATGTTGTTTATCCGCTCCCAGATCGAGGGTGTAGCTGGATTGCGATGCCAGCGCGGCCCCAGATAATAATTAAATAGTTCTGCCATATCTTCCGAGATCCAGGTGCGCAGATGAACTCCGTTGGTGACATGCTCGATGGGTACCTGGTGACTGGGCAAATCGGGCCAGAGGTATTGCCACATCTCTCTGGCAACTTTGCCATGAAGCTTGCTGACACCATTATAGCTACCCGACATATTGATGGCAAAAATGGCCATATTAAAGAGGCCTTTGGTGCTCGGCAAATGAACGCCACCGAGACGTAAAAAGTGTTCTCGATCGATTCCGAGTGTCTCGATGGTCTCACTCAAAAATATGTCGATCAGGTCCGGCTCGAATTCATCGATACCGGCGGGAACGGGTGTATGACTGGTAAAGACATTGCCGCCACGGATGGCTTCTCTCGCTTGTTGAAAGGAGAGCCCTTTTTCTTCCATCAGGTTTTTAACCCTCTCGAGCGCCATGAAGGCAGAGTGTCCTTCATTCATGTGGCAGATTTGGGGATTGATGCCCAGGGCTCGCAGTGTTCGGATGCCGCCGATGCCCAAGAGAATTTCTTGCTGAATACGCTTGTTCGCATCACCATCATAAAGCCGGTTGGTCAGAAGCTGATCTTCCGGTGTGTTTTCCGGCATGTTGGTGTCGAGAAGATAAAGCGTGATCCGTCCCACCTGGGTTTTCCAGATCTGTGCAATGACTTGACGTCCCGGGAACTCGAGCGAGATGCTGACCTGTTTGTTTTGATCGTCTTTAACTGGTTGAACCGGAAGATTATAAAATAAATTTTTAGGATAGGTTTCCTGTTGCCAGCCATCACTGGTCAGGTATTGATGGAAGTAGCCTTCCTGATAGAGCAGTCCGACGCCCACCAGGGGTAGACCGAGATCACTTGCGGATTTTAGATGATCTCCGGCAAGAATCCCCAGCCCCCCACTGTAGATTGGCAGTGCGGGAGCCAGACCATATTCCATTGAGAAATAGGCGATCACAAAGGGAGATGATGCGGAGGATGATTTTTCAAACCAGGTACTTTGTGAGAGATATTTATCCAGGGATTCTCGGGATCGGCTCAGGTGGGATAGAT
>CAYPUH010000218.1:0-7819 GCA_964413725.1 uncultured Cytophagia bacterium | reverse complement strand
AATATCCGCAAGCGTTTCAAGTCGTACCAGCAACCGGGCAGCCGCCCGATAGGCATTGATACCCTGTTCGGGAGTAGAGGCATGACAGGATTTTCCCTCTGTCTTGAACCGGACCCAGAGGATGCTTTTCTCCGCCACCTCGATATATCGGCCTTCCGGATCTCCTGCGTCCGGCACGATGATGAGATCCGAGTTGGAAAACTGTTCAGAGTGATTTTTTAAAAGATAGTGCAATCCATATTGACTGCCACTCTCTTCGTCGGCGACAATCGCCAGTCCGATGTTGGTTTCCGGTTCGATACCCTCTTCCTTTATGGATTTGACAGCCAACAGCGCTGATACCAGTCCCTGATGATTGTCCTCTACGCCCCGGCCAACCAGTTTGTCTCCCTGGACGTCCAGTTCAAACGGATCCCCGGACCATAATTTCAGATCCCCCGCAGGCACCACATCGAGGTGTGCCATGATCCAGACGGTGCGTGAGTTGTTCTTGCCCGGGATTCGGGCCAGTATATTGGGTCGAACCCCGCCCGGTACCCGGCTGTCCGGTGCATGAAATTCCTGAATGTCGCTGATATCCAGATCGGCAAGAATGGTTTTAACATACTTGGCCTTGGCCATTTCACCGACGCCACCGTTTTCCGGTGACAAGGCTTGTATGGAAACCAGGTTTTTTTGTAAATCGATCACATCCTGTCCATAGGAATCGATACGTTGGGTGATGTTTTGAAATATGCTTGTATCCATGGTGTGATTCCTCTTTTTATGAGTCTAATGGTTTGGACTGTTGAATCCTGCCGGTTGAATGTTTGACCGTTTTCAGAGTCTGATCCGGATTCAGGCGCTCTTTGAGGTTCTTAAAGAATAGAGAGGCGCCCCGCCCTTCATTGAACAGCAGGTCGAGTGTTGAACAGTCAGGTATAAACCCCTCATATTGTTGATGGTAGGTCGATACAGCGCCGGAGAGCAGCCACAATTCAACACCCGCTTTCCAGAGTCTGTCCATATCAATCAAACTCGCCTCATGTGGCAACAACAGATATCCATTGCATCCTGTGGCGTCCAGCCAGGCGAGTACCCGACGGGTCCGATCGTGGCACTCGGGTAACACGGTACTTTGAACCCAGTTCTGTTGCGATGCCAGCCACTGACCGCATATCTGCATCGTGTGGATTAGAAACGGTGAGAGATGATCGGGCCGTTGTCGTAAACAATCCGTGATCGCGTCGATCATCATGATAAAATAGGGAGCATTTTGATAGTTTCGTTCAAGACTGCAGAGATGTTTTGCTTGCCAGGGTTGTTGCCTGTCGATGCGGACAGATTTGATTGCCAAATCGCTTTGACCACGTGTTCGCACGGGTATGGTAAGCCAGGATCGACCGGTGATGGTTTTAATGGCTGTGCGGTTGATTGAGCTGTGTTTTTTAAACTTGAACGTATCCGCGATGACCTGTACGTCGGCGGAACAGATCTGTGCCCAGGTTGATATCGTCCCAAAATATGAAGGTTCTATAACCGTGAGGATCACAAGACAGCCTTAAATTCATTCGGGGGATAAAGATGGTCTCTATAGACTCTTGACAATTTTTTTGCCTCAGTGTTCCAGTTATAATCGTCATGTACCAACCGATAACCATTGTCACCCAATGTCCGGGCCCGATCCGGATTGTCCAAAAGGCTGCGGATGGACCTGGCATGGTCGTCGGGATCGCAGGGTTCGGCGAGTATCCCGGCATCGGACCGTTTGAGAAGATGTTCCAGACTGGGCAGGTTGCTGGCGACAATGGGAAGACCACAGGACATATATTCAAAAACTTTGTTGGGGAACACCATCCTCAACATCTGTTGGTTGGGTTGCCAGGGAATGAGCCCGATCAGAGAGCGCACGAGATAGTCGGGAACGGTTTCATGGGGCACGAACGGAATATGCTGTATCACATCATCCAGTCCCTTGCTGGCAATCCGTGACTTGACCTCCCGCTCTACATGGGGTTCATTAAAGGGACCCACACATAGCAGGGTCACTTGTGGATGAGTCTGATGGATCCGTTCCATAATGTCCACGAGGATCCGTGCTCCCCGGACCATGGACAGTCCTCCCAGGTAGATGAGACGGGATTCTTTGGGCGGGTGGGCGTTATAGGCTCCGCTAAACATTTCGATACGCGGAAGATTGCGAATCAACTCGGTGGAGCAGCCGTGGGCCATAAAGCGTTCCTGTTGATCTGGAACGACGCAGATGATGTTGTCGAGACGTTTGGCCAGGGTAGGCTCGATCCAGGCGATGAACCGGGCAAGGCATGGCTTTAACCAGTCGGGGTACCAGGCGCGTTCATAGGCGGCTTCGGGATAGTTTTCATGGCAGTCATAGAAAACGGTCTTTCGGGTCACGAGTTTCAGCCACACGCCCACCGGTAACAGTTCCAGATCGTGAAAATGATATACATCGGCGTTTTCGGCGCGGCACCGCCGGCCGAGTCTGATGACGTTCAGCAAACGGCCCAGTCGATTTCGAGGACGTGACAGTCCCTTAAGCGTAACACCATCCTGGTGTTTGATGTTAAAGTCGGCGTGAACCCACAGGGTGACAGCATAGCCTGCGGCGGCAAGACTTTTTGCTTGGCGATGAAAGACGCGCACATCAAATGGCCGGTGGACCGATGTGAAGACACAGACCTTTTGCTTACGTAACGAGTCTGTAGCAAGTTTGGTTTGAGGTGTCATATGCAAAGACGCGCGGTGTGACTCCGGGCGTAATTTTTAAGTGTCTGAACAGCGTTTCTTAATCCAGAACCATACAGAGTCCGATACGGCCCCGTTCTTTATCGATTGTAATGACCTTCACCTCGACGACGTCGCCCACAGAAACCACATCCAGTGGATTTTTTACATACCGTTTTGACATTTTGCTGAGATGAACCAGTCCATCCTGTTTGACGCCGATATCGACAAAAGCGCCAAAGTCGACAACATTGCGCACCGTACCTTTCAGAATCATACCTTCTCCGAGATCATCGATGGAGAGGACATCGTTACGGAGAATGGGGGTCGGCATCTCATCCCGTGGATCCCGGTTCGGTTTTTCGATGCTTTCGATAATATCCAAAAGGGTTTCCCGACCACACTCACAGAGGGTGGCCAGTTCTTCTATGGAGGTGCTTGAATGTTTCAGCTGAAGGGTTAAAAGCGATCCATTTTTTCGAATTTCGTCGATGTTGAGTTGCAGATGTGAAATCATCTTTTCCGCTGAGCGATACGACTCGGGGTGTACAGCGGTGGAATCGAAAAAGATATCGCTGTTGGCGATGCGCAGGAATCCTGCGGATTGGAGGAATGCATTGTCTCCCAGCCCTTTAACGTCCAACAGTTGCTCGCGGTGTTTAAACGTTCCGTTTTCTTCGCGGAATTTTACAATGTTCTGAGCGACACGATTGTTGATTCCGGCCACATATTTTAGCAGGGAGGCAGAGGCGGTATTGAGATCCACACCCACCAGATTCACCGCAGACTCGACAACCTGATCGAGTGCCTTGCCCAGTTTGAGTTGATCAACATCGTGCTGATACAGTCCAACACCGATCGATTGGGGATCGATTTTGACCAGTTCCGAAAGGGGATCCAAAAGCCGACGGGCGATGGAGATATTGCCGCGCATGGATGCCTCCAGTTCCGGGAATTCCTGTTTGGCAACGGGTGATGCCGAGTAGACCGATGCACCTGCTTCATTTACGATCGTATAATAGACCTCGTGATCGAGCTCGGAGAGGGCATCTGCAACGAGTTTTTCGGTCTCCCGACTCGCGGTCCCGTTTCCGATAGCGATGATATGGATATTCCAATCTTGGACAAATGCTTTGATGGTCTCTTTGGCGTCTTGCCATTTTCCTTGCGGGGGATGAGGATAGATGGTGGCCCCCTGCAGATATTTTCCGGTTTCATCGATGGCTGCGACCTTGCATCCTGTTCGATATCCAGGATCGATACCCAGAATGCGCTTGTCTCGCATGGGGGCCATGAGCAGCAGGGCCCGGAGGTTTTTGGCGAACACCTCGATGGCGTGATCTTCTGCCTGCTCGGTGAGCAGATTTCGAACTTCTCGTTCGATGGCAGGAGAAATCAATCGGTGATAGGCATCGGCGATGGCTTTTTCAAGGTCATCGATAAAAATGTGTTCCCGGTTTTTGATATAGCGCGATCCGATCTCCTGCATCATCCGAGTTTCATCCACATCCACACTCACTTTGAGGACATTTTCACGCTCTCCCCGGTTGATGGCCAGAACGCGGTGAGGAGGAATGCGTTGAACAGATTCACTGAATTCTTTATAGATTTCGTAATCCCGTGCGTCAATCCCGTCTTTGGCTTCGGATGTGAGTGCTCCCTGATCAAGAGTCGATTCACGAATGCTTTTGCGGATTTCCGCATCATCGGAAACAATCTCGGCAATGATATCCCGTGCACCTGATCTGGCTTGTGAGGGATTGAGAACACCCGTTTTGTCATCGACATAGCCGGCAGCAATTTCATCCGGATCCCCTTCAAAAGTCTCCTGTCGTAGAATCAAATCGGCCAGAGGCTCCAGACCTTTTTCGCGGGCGATGGTGGCACGGGTTCGTTTTTTGGGTTTATAGGGAAGATAAAGATCTTCTACTTCCTGGAGTTTGGCGGCAGCCTTGATTTTGTCCGCCAGTTCGGGTGTCAGTTTTCCCTGATCGTCAATGCTTTTGAGTACAGTCGCCTTGCGTTCTTCCAGATTACGCAGGTATCGAATCCGATCCCATATGGCACGAATTTGATCCTCGTCGAGGCTGCCGGTGGCCTCTTTTCGATACCGGGAGATAAAGGGCACGGTATTGTCATCGTCCAGCAAGTCCACTGTGCTTTTTACTTGATTCCATCGC
This sequence comes from uncultured Cytophagia bacterium, assembly GCA_964413725.1. Classification (GTDB taxonomy): domain Bacteria; phylum Zhuqueibacterota; class Zhuqueibacteria; order Residuimicrobiales; family Oceaniaggregativiventaceae; genus CAYPUH01. The sequence goes on along the minus strand of CAYPUH010000218.1, from coordinate 2,915 downwards.
AGATTCAGCTCTTCGGCAACAATTGTATACATCTGTGACGCGTCCACGGGTTACTTCCTCTTTGGTTTTGGCCAGTATTATCATGTACAAGATGGATTGGTTCTGTGCGGGTTTACGACATCATCCGGTAGACCGGCTATTCGAACTCCGAACACAGCCTGAAATATATAATGGGGGGTAACGAAAAGCAAGACTTTTCATGTCTTCAGTGCCCCTTTCGTTCCAGCAAAGCGATCACCTCGATATGAGAGGTGTGAGGAAACATATCAACCGGTCTGGCCTTGATCAAATGGTAGCCGTTTTCGCATAACAGTTCCAGGTCGCGAGCCAGTGTTGCCGGATTGCAGGAGACGTGCACAATTCGACGGGGGTCAAGTTCAGGAATGTCCCGAACGGTATCGGGATGCATCCCGGCTCTGGGTGGGTCGATGATCATGACATCGGGCTTGCCATGGCGATCCATAAATGGGGCGGCCAGATCGCGCAGATATTTGAGATCACCCGGAACAAAGTCACAATTTTCAACTCCATTGTGCAGAGCGTTACGATGGGCGTCATCGATGGCGGACTCTACCGCTTCGAATCCCACCACATGACGTGCCTGATCGCAGATATACAGAGAAATGGTTCCGGCTCCGCAATAGAGGTCATACACCTGTTCTGTACCCTTTAGATTGGCATATTCGAGCACCAGATCGTAAAGCTGAACGGCCTGCCGGCTGTTGGTCTGAAAAAATGAATTGCTCGATATTTCAAATTGTCTCGGACCCAGCTGTTCAAAGATGGTTCGATTGCCGGCCAGCACAAATTCCTGTTCCCCAAACGCCACGCTGGACTTTGTTTGTGTTGTACTGGTCAACAGACTGGTAATTTGTGGAATCTGTTGTATCATGTGGTTGCGATAGTGCTGTGCGACGGAATGATTATACTCTGAGGTGACCAGGTTGACCATCAGATCTTCGGTGAATGTACTTTTTCGGATGATGAGAAACCGAAAAAAACCGGTATGATCGCGGGTGCTGTAGCAGGGCAATCCGGTCTGTTGGGCAAATTCTCGTGTTTCATGCACAAGCTGAGCGGCGATGGGGTGCAGCAGATGACACTCTTGAAGGTCCACCACTTTGTCGTAAAAGCCCCGCGCATGAAGTCCCAGGAACATGCCGGTTTTTTCAAACTCCTCACCCGAATTGATCTCTTCCTGAGAAAGCCAGCGCTCTCTGGAAAAGGAAAATTCCATTTTGTTGCGATAATAATAAAGAGCGGGTGATGGCAGGATGGGCTCCATCTGGATGCTTTGCAGGTGCCCGATATGTTTAAAGGCTTCGCAAACCTGTTCGCTTTTGGCTGCCAATTGTTGTTCATAGTCGAGATGCTGAAATTGACATCCACCACAACTGCCAAAGTGCCTGCAAACGGGATCCACCTGGTGGGGTGAGGGGGACAGCACCTCCAGGGTTCTTGCTTCCGCGTATGATTTGCGTTTTCGGGTGATTCTGGCTTTCACCGTTTGTCCGGGAAGAGCTTTGTCAACAAAAACAACAAAATCGTCCAGTCGTGCGAGACCACGTCCACCAAACACCAGTTTGGTGACCAAAAGCTCTACTTCTTGTCCTTTTTTCATAGGGTACCAGTGTCCTGTTGATCTGGTTGGTTTAATCCAATAGTCGTTTTGACCCCACATAGGATTCTGTATAGGGGGTATTCGAAAGGCGGGAAAGTGTGACCCCTCGGCTGGAGGAGGCATGCATAAAGTAGAGGCCTCCGATATACATTCCTACATGGTCGGGGGTGCGGCCCATGTCAAATGAAAAGAAGACAAGATCAGCGAACCGCAGATCTCTGATTCGGACAGGGTCACCCATCTGGTAGAGTTGTTTGACGCTGTGAGGCAGGTCCATGTCTGCCGCTCGACGATATACGGTTCGGATAAACCCCGAACAATCTGTCCCTGCTGAGGAGGCGCCTCCCCATACATAGGGAGCCTGGTAGAACGCCTGAAGCTCTTTTTTGAACCGCTGGAATCGATCGGCATCAACGCTGCGCCGGATCACCTCTTCGAGAGAATTCGATGCATCCGGGGTTGAAGGGTTTGAAGCGGAGGGTTCTCCCGCTTTATAACCGGGGTTTGATCGTCGCGATAGATCCTCTGAAGAGTAACGCGGAGCGGGCTGAAAGGAACAGCTGAAAGATCCAATACTCAACAGGATCTGAACAAAAAGAAAGAGTTGTTTTCGTGACCACAAAATAGTTGACCTTTGCTGTCCGGAACGCGCCGGAGTCGTACTAGGCCCGATATCTTTATCGTTATCGGCCATTTAACATGTATTGTCTGACCTTCAAAGTAACGAACCACAGGATGATTCGCAAGTTCATTTTGCTGTCTGGATTCTGGTTCGTGTTGAATGCGGAGGGATGGACTTTCCTGGTGAGACGATTTTATGAACACAGTTTTTCTTGATTTTTGTCTGTGTTCCTTCTAACTTGCAAAATAACTGGTGATTGGTATCGTGGATGTTTTTTTTACAACCTGATTTCAATCCGTATCCGTCCGGATAAAACTGCGGAACCGATGGTATCGCTTGTGAGTTAGGAACAAGTACGATTGGATTGAGGGTGCCATCACTGTGATTGTTGTCCATGGGGGCCAGTGATCCAACAGATGGTTCTCGGGATGGCATGACGGGCTTGGCTTGGACGCTGTTGTTCCGAGTGACGTGGTTTGACTGTGATACGTTGGATAGGAATTAGATTGTCGTGGCCACACAACCTGGGGGATAAATGAGGTATCTCAATCATGTTCAAACGACCGGAATTTATCATTGCCATTTTATTTGTCGTGGCCCTGGTGGGACTGATCAAATTGGGAAAGCTGCCATACACACCCGACTATCCCACCATCTCTGCTGTTTATGATA
>CAYPUH010000217.1:0-7865 GCA_964413725.1 uncultured Cytophagia bacterium | reverse complement strand
CACCTATTTTTAGACGACGTGTGGATATTTTTGTCAAAGACAGAGCCTTTGATATCAGCAAAGCAAAGCGCGAGCTGGGATATCAACCCCAAATCGATGTGCGCGAGGGCATCCGCCGAACAGCAGAATGGTATCGTGAACAGGGTCTGCTCGAGTAATCCACTTTAACGACCACTTTCGATTCAGCATCTGATGCTGAATCTTCAAAAAGGTCTGCAGGATATTTTCATCCAACAACTGACAGCTGTTGATTGTTTGTGTGTTCATTCAATAAAATGTATTCTACAGATACAGACTCGGGCTAAATGTTCACGGATTGCATTCAGTGTAAGACCAATAAAATGTTTCAGCATATACTCGGTGGTGTCCGTTAACCGGACACCACCCTCACACAAACCTTGTGAAATCAAGGTTACTTTTAAATTTTCATTTCTAAATCGATCCTGGTGATCGGACAATATAATAAATTGATTTTAATGCAATTAAAGGTTGGTGTCCGGTTTGTCAACCGGACACCAGTGGCATATACTGTTAGATCAATTCATTCAACCGGATACCAATGGATTTCATTATGAAAAAAATCAATGTATTGGGGAATTACTCCGGTCGCAATGCCGGTGACGCCGCTATCCTGGGTTGTCTTTTGCAAGATTTGTCGTCTGTGGTACCCGGGGATACACTTTTTCGAGTCCCCACAATCAATACTCGTTTTGTCAAGACAGCCTATTCCTCCTATTCCGTTCAACCCATATCGTTAATGCCCTGGACGATGAGCGTAAAGATTTTTGGATGGCCGACCTATCACAGTTGTATGACCTCTGATGTCATCCTGGTAACGGATGCCATCCTCTTTGACCGAAAATTGTACAATCCATTGTTTAATTATCTGGGAACGCTGTCCTGGTTTCTCCCCATGGCCAAAAAACGGGGGATACCGGTGGTTCTCTACAACTGTAGCTTGGGCCCGGTGACTGGCCCGGCAGGCCGGAGAGCGCTGCAGCGGGTGCTGGACAGCGCTGAGGTGGTGATTCTCCGGGACCGGGAATCGATAGAACTGATCGAACGTGAGGGATTGCAGGCGCCGAGGATCGTGGAAGGGGCGGATTGTGCTCTCAATGCCGCTGCGGTGGATGACAATCGGTTTCAGCAGATCTGCGAGCAGGAAAACCTATTCCAAAGCAGTCGACCGGTGGTGGGATTCAATGTCAATAGTTATGTAGATGCGTTTGTCCGTGAAGGCGGCAAAACCTTTGGGCGAGAACAACTGGTGGGACTGTATGCCAATACCGTTGATGAGATCATCCGTCGCCACGACGTTGACATACTTTTTATCGAAACGCAGCACATGGATCTCGATATTGCCAACGCTGTATTGGCGAAAATCGAACACCGGGATCGGGTCAGAATGATTTCAAACCGTACCTATTCCTATTCGGAATTGTGTTCGGTATTAAAGCGATTGCAACTTTTCGTCGGAATGCGTACCCACTCACTGATTTTGTCCTCGACCATGGGAGTGGTTCCGGTGGGTATTGTCACCTATCCGAAAAACCGTGGCTATATGCGAACCATCGGTATGGAAGAAAATCTCATCGAATTTAAGCAACTGTCTCTCGACGCCTTTTCCGACAAGATCAGCAACGCCTACGAAAACCGGGAAATGCTGCGAAATCAGATGGCTCCTCATATCGAACGCGAGCGTAAAAAAGCCCGTGCAGCAGCGAACGAGGTCCTTCCATACGTGTCAGCGTGAGTATTGCCTGTTTTGTGAACTCATTTGCATCCCCACGGATCTGATCCGGAGTGCATTCAGATCCAAAAGCGCTGCTGGCAAGGTGTCAGAGTCATCCGAGGTGAAATGTTATGACTGACCATACAGAGGCAAGCCGGGCGGTGTCCCGAAAAAAACGGGGCTTTGGGTTTTATCTTAAAAGTCTGATCAGTATTGCCCTGATAGTTTATATTTTTCATCGGGTGGGTCTCGAAAATGTATGGCAACAGGTTCGGCACGCCCGTCCGGATTTGTTGGCAGTGTCTCTGGCGATCACACCGGTACTGGTATTGGTCAGTGCCTGGAAATGGCAACTTATCCTTCGTGCCCAAAAGATTCGGATGTCGTTGATTCGACTGTTCTGGTTGTATATCGTCGGATATTTTTTTAATACCGTCCTGCCCACCAACGTGGGGGGGGATGTGGTGAGAGCCTATGCCTTGGGAAAATCCACGGGCAAGAACGCCCAGGCATTTTCGTCTGTGTTTGTCGAACGGTTTACCGGATTGACGGTGCTTCTTTTTATGGCGCTGATCGCGTTTTTTGTAGCCATTCGCGAGCTCTGGGACCCACGCTTGACCTCGGCGCTGGTTGTATGTGTTTTGGGATATATCACCCTCCTGGTTATGGTATTGACACCCAGATTGCTCAGCTGGGTCTCCTCCTGCATAAACATCTCCGTGGTCCGCAAGGTTTTTGACAAACTGCACGCCTTTCAGGATGCTATCCTGGAGTTGCGCCATGCTCCGGGAGTGATCGTCATCACGATCTTGAATTCCTTTTTGTTTTATGGAGTGGCTGTTCTGAATGTCTATGTGAGTTCTCATGCCTTTCATGCTCAGATGAGCATTCAGGACGCCTTTATTCTCACTCCCATCATCCTGGTGATCACTATGATTCCCATCTCCGTCGGAGGTATCGGCCTTTCAGAGAGCGCCTATGTGTTTGGTTTTTCGCGGATGGGTCTGGTGGGAGCTGTGGGATTGTCTGTGGCGCTGTTTATGCGCGTCAAGGCCTTACTCGCTGGTGCGGTGGGTGGAATCTACTATTCGTCCATGGGAATCCGCATTGGAGACAACGATATCACCCGAAAAGACACGGGTCTGGAAGATGTCCAAGGCGTGGTCAATTATTATAGCGGATTTGAGGACGTGATGCGGCAAAAACGATCCCCACTGGCCAAATATCAGGATATTACGCTCGGCACCAGTCGATTTTGGGTTTTGATAAAGTATGAATTTCTGATCACCTTTTTCAGTCCCATCCCTGGCCTTTTGGGTCTTGCCAGTCGCCAGGTGTTATATCGGACCCTGTTTCGCACCCTGGGCAAGGGGACTGCCATCGGCAAGAGTGTTACCCTTCGCCACCCGAGCAAGATCGGCATCGGCAACCAATGTGTAATCGATGAATATTGCAGTCTCAGCGCGCAGGGCGATGAAAACAGTGGCATTCAATTGGGAGAACAGGTTCTTTTGGGTCGCGCGACCGTACTCAGTACCCGAAACGGGACCATCGAGATCGGGGCGTTTAGCAATATCGGGGCCAACTGCCGCCTGGGAACCACCACGCGGATTGCTCTGGGACATCATGTACTCTTTGCTGCCAACTGCTATGTAGGCGGAGCCCAACACCGTTTTGACCGTACCGATATCCCGATTATGCGTCAGGGCTATGAGAGCAAAGGCGGAGTGGTGATCGAAGATGATGTTTGGTTGGGTGCGGGGGTGACCATTTTGGATGGTGTCCGTATCGGGACCGGGAGTGTGGTGGGGGCAGGATCGGTGGTGACCAAAGACTTGCCGCCATTTTCCGTGGCTGTGGGATCTCCCGCGCGGGTGGTGTTTAACCGAAAAGAACCCTAACACGGGCATCAATACTGACCGGAGCGGAACGAAAAAAAGGCTGCCTCATATAAGGCAGCCTTTTTTTTATTGTAAAGCCGGCATGAGAGTGATGCTGAAGATCAGGATGCCGGACGAACGACCAGCCCCTGTGGTGCTGCAGGAGGGGTTTTGTCGCCGCTTTCCGCACCTTCAAGGAGAACAAAGTACATGCTATTGTGATCACCGCCATAGTTGGCGCCCAGTTCGACCGTTCCAGCCGGAAAGTCCTTTTTATAGATCTCCATATCTACATCATCCGTTGTACCGATCAACTGTCCGGTCGACGTCCAGTCCTGCATCCAGGTGGGCAGATTATTGGTTTGATCAAAGGCGATATAGACGGTGGCTCCACGATTGATCCGAAACGACAGGAACGAACTGCCGGTTTCGTATTTGTCGATATTCGCTGTTTTGATCAGCAGCAGATTTTCCAACTGCGGGGGGATAGATTCTATCGTAAAGGTACGATCGATATAGTATTCTTTCCCGACCTGCAGACTGTCTGTTTGGTAGTTGCTCTGGTTGATGTCCGCGACTTGCAATGTGGCTTCGAGCCGATATTTTTGGGTTGTGCTGGGGCTGATGGTATTGGGGTTGACGGCACGGTCTTTGATGTTTTGAATGCCCAGCGTATACAGTATATCTTCCTGATGGGTGTTGGTGATCAATTGGACTGATTTCTGATCAGACAACAGAGTGGCCGAGTTGATGTTTCGCGCCGGAGTGATGGTATAGTTTGAGAGTGTTTCGGCGGTGGTCTGATCGATTTTTTCGTTGAATGTGACGTGGAGTTCTGTGGGAGTCAGCAGCACCACCGATTCCACCGTGGGTGGAACCGTGTCCGCATCTGTGGAAAATGACCCGGCTGCTGCCGAGGTACTCTGGTTTCGGGCATCATCTATTGCATAAACCTCATAGCTGTATTCTGTGGCCGACGCCAGACCCACATCGGTAAATTGGGTCGTTGAAGAGTGCCCCACCAGGGTGCCATCTCTGTGGATGGCATATTTCACTGCAGTGTCTCCGTCAGAAGCGGGTGAGGGTGCGATCCACGACAGCGTGATGCTGGACATAGTATGAGAATTCATCGTGAGTTGAGACGGTGCATTGGGAAGCACTGCATCTTGTGGAATGCCTTCACCAATATGCAACACCCAGTCTCCCGAGAATGGAGGGGTCAAAGAAACCGTACTGCCTCCCTGAATGTTGGTCCGATCCGAGAAGGTCAGTTCGCGCAGGTTGATCCATTCCACCGGTATGGTTCCGGAGACATGAGAGAGATTGACTTGTGTGGCACCGCCGGTCTGAGAATAGATAATGTATTCTTCTCCCGGAATGGCGATACAATGGCCATTGGATACCAGATCATGTCTGGGTTCCATGGCCCACCATTTGGTGTTTTCCATGAAATCAAACGTGAACGCCAGCATGTCCTGTTCGTGCTGATTCGATTCCAGATTCCATCCGCCCTTGTCCGGTGCGAAGGTGTTGAAAAAGCCGGCTGTAAAAAAACCACCGGAGGTCAGAATTTCCCAGGCGCCGATACGAATATTTTCATCCGGATTGTATCCGGCGTACCCGTATTCGCCATTGACGACGGGTTTATTAAAAACCCGATCGCGTTTGACATCATTGTGCCAATACCCGGTCTGTTGCATCACAAATCCAAACCAGTCCTCGTGTCCGAATTCACGCGAAGACGTGCGCCCGGTCGGGTGGAGTGTGATCAGGTGATCGTAGGGATCAATATCCTTCACATGTAGGCCGTGGTGGCGCCAGACACTTTGAGGGGTGCCAAATTCATTATAGGTTTCGTTATACTCTCCTGAAATGCACCAGAAGACATTATAGGCCGCATACCGTGAGACGATATATTCAGAGAAATTTTCAAATTGGCTTTGAGAAAACTTTACAAATTCCTGTGCCCAGGTGAACAGAAACACGGGTAAGATGCCTTTGGAGAGAGCGTATTCGATGCGTCGATCCACCCATTTAAAGTATTCCGGATTCAGTTCATCATAGTTTTTCCCGGAGCTGTTGACGGTAAAAATCGTTCCCCCTTCATTGGCCCAGAACGCATCGCCGCGGATATAGCTGACCAGAATGAATTGCACGGCATTGTATCCCTGTTCCGCTCGAAGATCGATATATTCCTTCCATCGGCTTTCATAGGGAACCGTGCTCAACATTCCTCGCCAGGATGTCTCTCCTTTCCACATCCAGGGAGTGCCGTCTTCATACATGAACGTATAGGGATAGTCCGGGTTCTTGACAATGAAACCCTTGCTATCCGACTCTATGCATTCAAAGGAACCGCTTTGGGAGAATGCGCTGTTGTTGCCACTGATCGTATAGGTCCAGGTGCCCACTTGTGTGGGAGCCATGCGGACTTTCCATACGTCGCCACCATCCCAAAATCCGTCGATTTCGATGGTTTTCGTGGGGCCCTGGAATACACCTTTTAATGAATAGTTGAGGTATTTGTTGCCACCGAGGCCGGGGGCAATAATCGGAATTTCCAGGATATCATATTTTTTCACCATCGAAGGAATCGTGTTGCCGGTGGTGAACTGGTATTGCACGGGTTGTTCGAGGTGGTTGCCCGCTTTATCCATTAGTTCAGTGCCCACGGAGACCGTATAGGTGATCTCGGACTGGAGCATCTCGCTGAGATCGTAATAGAGGGTGTTGCCTTCGCTTCTCAAATTGCCTGATACGGAGGGTGAGATCTGAAACGTGTTGAGGGCAGATTCCAGATCGATACCCTCGTTAAAGTTGATGGCAATATAACTGTCCAGCGGATTGTTAGTCGAACCGGCTTTGGGACTGGTTTCCACCACTTGCGGAGGAAGATTATCCTGGTTCCGATAGAATTTAAAGTTGCTGTAGGTGATCAGCTTGGGAACCTGGGTATTGAGTCCCCTTTCATTTACTGCGCCTCCCAGATGTATGATGTGTTCCGGCGGGGCGTAAAGATCTCCAAAACTCGAATAATCACAGACCACCCACTCTTCTCCATCGATGAAATAGGTCATTTTGCCCTGTCCCCATTCCAGAACGACATGAAATGTGTGGTCCTGTCTCCATTCGACCGGTCCATATTCGATTTCAAACGCTTGTGGATCGTCATCATACCCGCCGGTAAAGGCAGCCACATTCAGTCGAAATCGTCCGTGTTTCCATTTCCACTGATCCCCCTCAACATATCCGAACAAATGGGCGACCATTTTGTAGGGATTGTGCCACTGTTTGATGCCGGATTCCGGCATGGTTTTGCCAAACCAGCTGCCATCCGTGTCCGCATCGAACATGGCCAGGAGAGTGTAGTGCATGTCTTCAATAACGATATCCCGATAATAGCCGATATTTTCAAAGACATCATTGCTGGCATAGAGGCCCTGGACATCAAATTCGATTTTGCCATACGGACAGGTTTCGATCTCATATCGAATCCGGTCCTCACGTCCGGTGGTTTTCCAGCCGCCGTCGGTGAACGTCCCTCCTTTGACGTCACCAACCGAGGTTCCCGTGGTCAGTGGATCATCGATTTCAAGGACATATTCGCCCTGAGCCGAAAGGGATGTGGCCAGGCACAACCATCCCAAAACAACGATACCCAGACTCCTCCCCAGATTATTCCGCCATACCCAAAATCGCAGCATCGATTTGTCCTCCATTAGTCCTGGTTTTTATGTTTATCCGTTTCTATAGATGTTTGCGATGTACTATTCGTCACCTGTCATTATGCAAACTTTGTGCCCAAAGATCGGAGTTTATATGATTTTTTTTCCATAACCGGAGAGCAAGTTTTAATGTCAATAAAAACAATAAAAATGGTTGTTATGTGTTTGCCTGGACTGTTTGTCATAGTAATGCTTTAACTATAGTAATATTATATAATTTCGGTATGGTTTGAAATGCTGTCAAATGAGTCATGCTGTTGCAGCAGAGGACCCGAGTGTCCATCTGAACAGAAAAATGTGGTCGATGTGGGACAGTTTAAAAAAAGGGATCAATACGCTGAAAACAATAGGTATAGATCAAGTCCATCTTTGCAATGAGATGCGAGGAATGGTACCGGATAGAAAAGGATTTTACTCGCAAAAGGGGATGAATGAGGTGTTGAATACAAAAATGAAAGTGAGAGACACGATCCCGTATTTTGGGATGAGGGGAAGACGATTTTGCTGGCTGGAATTACCGGTCTGCAG
>CAYPUH010000216.1:0-7930 GCA_964413725.1 uncultured Cytophagia bacterium | reverse complement strand
GACCGATGACAGATGCATCCAGGCCCGAGGCTCCAAGGGGTCTGTACTGCATGAATCCTCCTTGTTTTGAAAAAAAATTGGTTGAATGAAGGCGTCAGAAATGCAGAGACTGCCTTTCTGTAACTTTTATTATAGATAATGAGTTGTGCTCTCTGAATATTCCGGTCATTTGACCGGATGGAATCCGAACCCGGATATCCCGCCGGTTCCATCCCGAAAATGCATCCAGAATCAATAGAGTGGGGGCCTCTGATCTTTGGGGCGTATGGTAAAGGTCTGCTCTAAAAAGTCCGGGAGGGATGTTACAGAGCCCAGGGTCCAATACGCAAGGGCAGAGCGGGTTTCAGGATGTACCCACTCGTGGTGCCAGGTGGTATGGTAGGGGATATGAACGGCATGCCCGCCGATGGCGACAACGGGCAGGATATCGGATCGCAATGAATTGCCGATCATGATAAATCGTTCCGGTTGGATAGAATGTTGCTCGAGTATTCTTTGATAGGTTTGTTCGTCTTTTTCAGTAACGACGTTAACCATGGTGAAGCAATGCTGGAGCTGTGAGCGTGCCAGTTTTTGTTCCTGATCCAGCAGATCGCCCTTTGTCAACAACATCAAGGGATACCGTTGTGCGAGTTCGGGCAGAATCCGATCAACGTGAGGCAACAGATCGATACGATCCCTGACCAGTGATTTGCCGATTTCGATAATGTTCCGGATATGCTGTGCGCTGATTCGTTCCGACGACAATTCGATAGCCGATTCGAGTAACGACAGGGTAAATCCCTTGGCTCCATAGCCAAAATGAGGTAGATTGCGGATCTGCGTTCGATAGAGTTTGTCTTCGATGGCGCTCTCCAGAGTATACTGTTTGAGCAGATCAACCACCTGTTTTTCCGCTTCCCGGTAGTAGGGTTCATTGACCCAGAGAGTATCGTCGGCATCAAAGGCCACCAGATCGATTTCAATAGGCATGCTGTTTATCTCCTGACCGATCAAAAAAGAGTCGCAATTCAATCCTGGCAGTCCGGGTGTCTGGAAACCGGTATTTAAAACGTCAGGACGGACCAACCGGATTTTAAATAGCGGGTTAGGGGTTTGCCCATGGGGAGAACCTCGATTCCCATATCTTGCAAGCTGTCCGCCACCCCGTAGCGATTGGCACAGACCACACAGGCTTTTGCCACCACGCCGTGGTCCGACAGATCCGAGACCAGGGTTTGCAATTCGGGTGTCTCTGACAACAGTCGGGCGGACGGTCCCCAGACGATGAGAACCACATGTTCAAACCAGTCGTTTTGGGCCGCGGCTCGCGTATACATGAGACAGACATTTTCAGCCACCTCGGGATCACCACTGGTCCAGAGGACGGCGAGAGAATCAGAAGGGATAGAATCCCCGGTGGCCTCGGCCGGTACGGACAGGACACCGAACAGGATGACAAAGCACAAATATTTAAACATCTATTCAATCTCCCCGTATAGTCACTAGTGTCCGGTCTAATGACCGGACAAACAAACATAATTCTAATAAAATCAATTTATTGTGTTGGTCGAAAAACAGAATCGACTTGAATCATATATTGTGAAAATATTGTTGTTTATTATGTAGTTAAGTCGAATGGTGTCCGGTAACCGGACACCAGTGCCATATAGTATATAAAAATTGTGTCTCATCGACACTTTTTCTGCCAGGCATGGAAACACCATGGACTGTTCCGGATATAGGATACAATACAAAAAACATTGAACAAAAGAAACCCTCAAAATGCAAGTTACCATTCAAATCCGGCTGACCCTGCCCTCAATCCGAGGCCGCGGTGCAGACACATTGCTAGAGTCCGGGACAAGTCATTGATCAGGGGCGATGCGGCTGTTGCTTGAAACAATTTTGTTTCATTTCTAATACCAAGTTCATATCTTGCTAACATCTTTATGTATATTAACGGCTTCTGATTAAGCCCTCCCTGATGACGCATAAGCCGCAATTGGGCATCTAAAAAACGATAGTGATTTGGACCTTTCGATTGACGGGTATCCAGTAGCCATACTCTGCTATCGATTGGGAAAATACCCCAAGGACGACAACCATTCGAATGTGAGGTATTTGTGATCAAAAAGATTTTTGTGCTCGACACCAATGTTATTCTGCATGACTCTAGCTGTATCTTTCATTTTCAGGAACATGATATTGTCATTCCCATCACGGTTTTGGAGGAAATCGATCAGTTCAAACGTGGAGGAGACCTGATCAATTATCATGCCCGGGACTTTATCAGGCTTTTGGACGATTTTTCCGGAGATCATCTCATCAACGGAGGTGCCAGCCTGGGTCAAGGCCGGGGACAAATTTCCATTATGAGCCATATCCGGGACGAAGAACAGGTGAGTGCTGCGTTTTTTGAGCAAAAGGCGGATCACCGGATTTTGAGTGCCGCTCTGAATCTGCACAAACAGCAATCCAAACAAACCGTGGTGCTGGTGAGTAAAGATGTCAATCTACGACTCAAGGCAAAATCGTTGGGATTGATGTCGCAGGATTATTATAATGATAAAATCGAGGATCTGAAAAAGCTCTACAAGGGAAAACGACGGTTTGATCAGGTACCCGGCGATCTCATCGATCGTCTCTATACCCCTCCATTTGAAATGCCGATCTCGGAAACCGATATTGAACATCCGATGGCCAATGAATATTATGTAATGCGTAATGAACACCAGTCGGTTTTGGCGTATCACAATCCATTTGAAGAACAACTGGAACGGGTGGACAAACAACCCGCCTATGGAATCGTACCTCGCAATGCTGAGCAAACTTTTTCCCTGCACGCCCTGACCACACCGTCTATCAAGCTGGTGACCCTGAGCGGTAAAGCGGGGACAGGCAAGACGCTGTTGGCACTGGCGTCTGCCCTGGAGATTTACAAGCAATACCGGCAAATTTTTCTGGCCCGACCCATCGTTGCGCTTTCCAACAAGGATTTGGGCTATCTGCCCGGAGATATCGATTCCAAACTGGAACCCTATATGCAACCCCTGTGGGACAATCTGGGCGTGATCCGGAATCAGTTTTCTGAAACCGATGCCAAATTTCATCGTATTCAGGAACTGCTGGATCGTGGCAAACTGGAGATCGCTCCTCTGGCCTATATTCGCGGTCGGACGCTTGAGCGTATCTTTTTCATCGTCGATGAAGCCCAGAACCTGACCCCTCACGAGGTCAAGACAATCATTACCCGGGCTGGGGAAGGGACCAAGGTGATTTTTACAGGTGATCCCAATCAGATCGATACACCCTATCTCGATGCCCGGTCGAACGGTTTGACCTATCTGATCGATCGCATGAAAGGGCAACCGGCGTTTGCGCACATTACTTTGGAAAAAGGCGAACGCTCGGAACTGGCCGAGTTGGCGAGTAATTTGTTGTAATCGGTTGAAAAATCCAGTTATCCCTGTAAAGGAGTTTTTGTATGATATTCCGTGCAGTTGTTCTGCTGTTGCTGTTGTTTCCCGTTTTTGCTTTATCGGAAGAAGAGGAAACTTTGGTGGGTGGGCCTATACAAAGCGGAGGATATGGGGGACCGGTCGTGAAAATAGGACCCCTTCTCGACGATACCGGTGTGTTTGTGGGAGGTGTCGGGGGCTGGGTCATCAACAGCACGTTTGTGTTGGGCGGTGGGGGCTTTGGGTTGGTCAATAATATTCCGGCTCCGGTTTCCATACGCACCACAGAGGATTTTATCCCCAATGGTGATGACTGGGTTCTCAATTTTGGTTATGGCGGCGTCTTTTTGGAATACATTGTCAGATCAAAAAAGATGATGCATACCAGTGTACATACTCTGATCGGTGCAGGGGGTGTGGGATATCGACGTGAGAATTGGGATGAAAATGCTGATGAGCTGGGAACGGAATCCTTTTTCGTGCTGGAACCCGGTGCCAACGTCATGGTCAATGTGACGTCGTTTTTCCGCATCGGAGTGGGAGGAACGTATCGATTTGTCACCGGTGTGGACAGCGACTGGATAGAGGATGCCGATCTCCGTGGTGCGAGTGCTCAGATTGTTTTTAAATTTGGCAGTTTTTAATCGATTGGGTTTGCGTGATGAATAGCCGCGTGGATCATTTTGCGAATGAGGACAATCACTATCAGGGTCTGGTCGCCCAATGGTATGACCGGCTATTAGAGTCAGAGGGGCGGGATATCGAGTATTATACCCGTCTCGCCACCCGACAGAGCGGTCGCGTTCTGGAACTGGCATGTGGCACCGGTCGCATCCTGGTTCCCGTCTGTATGTCAGGTACGTCCATTGATGGACTGGACATGTCAGAGGAAATGTTAACCATCTGCCGCTCGAAATGTGACGAGTATCGTCTCTCCCCGGGGCTTTACCGACAGGATATGGCCCGCTTTGATTTGCCTTTTCAGTACGATCTCGTGTTCATCGCCGGTGGATCTTTCCAGCTGCTATCGGACAGGGAGGATGCGGCGAGTTGTCTTTCTCATATCTTCCATCATTTGCGACCGGGTGGACGTCTGATTATGGATCTGTTTGTCCCGGCTGAACCTCACGCAGATGACCCCGCCTTTCAGCCGGGTCGCACCGCAACCCGGAATCCCAATGAACAGTTGTATTGTCATCAGAAAATCCGATATGATGCGAAAGAACAACTCATGCATGGACACTATCGCTACGACTATTTTCGGGGTGATCAGCTGATACAAAGCGAAAGCGATGCATTCGCTCTCAGGTGGTATGGAGACAGTGACATGGAAACTCACCTGTCCCATGCCGGTTTTTCCGACATTCGTGCCCACCCGGCACCGATCATCACCACTCATCAGGAAACAACCGTCTATACGGCCTCCAGGCCGGCATGACTTATTTCTGGGACAACAGACCGTACTCTGATATCATGTGCTGGATAGGTGTGACATTATTTTTGCTGCCCGCGATGAGGCGAGTTCGTTCATGTAGCAATTGGGGCTGACGGTCCAGGATGGGGCCCACCCAAAGGTATTCTCCTGGTTTGAGGACCCGCTGTCAATTTGATGGCTTGTGGAGCCGGAGTTAACGGGCGCTCGAGACGGCGAGCACCTCGCCGAAATAGACGCGATGATAGTCTTTTTTTGGGTATTTTGATTCAATGTCCGGATCCAGGAAATGGGATGCATCCATATCCTGCCAGTATATTTTTTGGCATTCGATCACCAGCTCTGCCTCTTCAAAAGACGGTGCAGCAACGGTAAGAGACGGGGAGGGGGTGAGTCCGGATTCGGCGATTTTGTCACTGTCACGTCCCGATTTTCTGCCCAAGAGCTGCAAGGCATCTCGATACCGACTGGGGAATGCGCTCAGCGTAAATGTGTCATATCGTTCCATAAACTCATAGGTATACCGCGTGGGGCGAACCACCACCTGAGCAAAGGGTTTGTTCCACATGGTTCCCAGACTGCCCCAGGCGACTGTCATGGTGTTGTACTCTTTGCTATAGTCGCCGGCAGTCAATAAAAACCACTGTGACATCCAGATGTCCAGGGGCTCGAGCTCGAGTGTTCGCAGGTCGATTTTTCTTCTGTTCATCGTGTCCTCATGCGTTTGAATGGTCACGTTCCGGATAGGGGATCGTATGAATGATTCTGTTTTTTAATATACAGGATTGAACCGACAAAGTCAAACACCCCCCCCGGGAGTCCCCTGGCGGGATACGGAGATGGGGTATGGGACGCTTTTCTGATACATCATAACCCTGTTTGAGAGGATACACATGAAAACACATCTGATGTCCGTCGTGTGCATACTGTTGGGCATTTTCACCGGCAACGTGTCGGCCGCCTCCACGCCCTGGTCCTTTCTGGATACCGAAACCATCGGCGCACACTCTTTTATTCAACAGCACCCCACTTTTGATGGAAGGGGGGTATTGATCGTGATATGTGATACGGGAGTCGACATGGGTGTGCCCGGATTGATCCAGACGAGCGAAGGTCGGCCCAAGGTGCTCGACGCACGAGATTTCTCCGGTCAGGGAGATATCCCGTTGAAACAGGCTAAAGTGGATACCTCCGGTCGTGAGACGGTTCTGACAGCCGACGATGTCAGGGTCACCGGTTTCGAAACCCTCGACTATAGCCCGAACGACAGTGTATATTGGCTGGGTGTGATCGATGAAACTCTCCTGTTTCAGAATTCTGCTGTTAAAGATATCAATAACAATGGCACCACCCGGGATCGGTTTGTCTTTGCGACCTTTCCCGTAAGCATCGAGGAAGAAACACGGTGGGTCTATTATCTGGATGAAGATGGTGATGGAAATGTTCAGGACGAAATCGCCCGATTCAACTATATCTATCACCGTGATACCTTTAATCTCGCCGGGCGCGATACGGATGAAAAGAGTTTGTTGACTCTGACTCTGAATATTCTGCCGGCTGAGAAAGAGGCATCCCTCCATGTCTGCGATAATGCCCATGGAACGCATTGTGCCGGTATCGCTGCCGGGTATCAGATTTATGGCGAGTCGGGCTTGAACGGTATTGCTCCCGGAGCGCAGGTGGTGTCCTGTAAAATCGGCGATGCCACCCTTTCAGGCGGGGCCTCGACCACCGGTTCCATGAAACAGGCCTACGAGTACGGATTGAAATTTGCTGAAAAACACAACATGCCAGTGGTCTTTTCCATGAGTTACGGCGTCGGTTCCGAGCTTGAAGGCCGAACTGATATCGAATCCTTTCTCAATGGCCTGATGGAGAGTCACGATGACGTGGTGGTGGTGACCTCCAATGGCAATGAAGGTCCGGGTCTTTCTTCCGCCGGAAATCCATCGGGCGCTTCCCGGATTTTGTCAGCCGGAGCCCTGCTGACACGGGAACATGCACGGGATACCTATGGATTTGCGTTGAGCCAGGATGTCATTTTCTCATTTAGCTCGCGTGGGGGAGAACTGTTCAAACCGGATGTGCTGACACCCGGATCTGCGGTTTCTACGGTACCGGATTATGCCAAAAATGAACGGATGTGGGGCACCTCCATGGCCTGTCCGCAACTGGCTGGCGCCGCTGCTGTCCTGATCAGTGCCTGTCAGCAAGAGAGTTGGCCCTGGACAGGGGCACTGATCAAACGCGCTCTGCAAACCGGTGCCCGGTCTCTTGACGGATACACGGCTCTGGATCAGGGACATGGCGTGGTGAACCTCACTGCCGCCTATGAGGTGATGCAGGACTATGCCGGTCGAAATGAGCATGAACAGGTCGTGGATTATGCCGTCGAGACGTTGAGCCCTGTGTTTCCGGATAACAAAGGTCCTGCTGCCTATTGGAGAGCCGGAAGCTATCACCCCACACAGAGCACGAACCAGACGTTTCAGGTGAAACCGCTGTTTTCCGGTTCGCGTTCAGCGGATCAGATACAGGGTTTTTACAGGACGTTTACTCTAGAGACCCAAACCTCGTGGATTTCGACGCAAAAGGATAACACCTATATCCGCGGAGACAATGCCACCACCATTCCTGTCAACTATGATTTGAGTCAACTGCAACAGCCGGGCCTTTATGTGGGAACCATCAAAGCTTATCCCTCCGGAGACAATCGAAGCTCGTATCCCGATTTTTCCTTGCTGAATACGGTAATCGTTCCCTATACTTTGTCAGAAAGGAATGATTTTTCCATGCAGTCGGAACAGAAAATACTGAATCCCGGTTTCTATGATCGCTATTTTCTACGGGTCCCTGCCGGTGCGTCCGCCTTGCAGCTTCGGATCCATCCGGTGCCGGGAAAATTTTGTCAATGCTATGGCTATCTCTACAATCCGGAAGGCATCCAGGTGGCGGTTTTTTCCGAAATCGATTCCGATGAACCTGAGCCCATTGTGTATACCGTGTCCGGTGAGGATCTGGTGCCCGGCATCTGGGAAGTCATCCCGTATGCCTACTA
>CAYPUH010000215.1:5592-7944 GCA_964413725.1 uncultured Cytophagia bacterium | reverse complement strand
GATCCCGATGATCCTTTATCAGCGCTCCAGGTGACTCTTGTCAAAAGTCCACACATAGAGATTGAGGCTTATCAAGATGCATGGGAATTGTCTCCCAAAGAAAACTGGTTTGGAACCGATTCCCTGCATATGAAGGTCACAGATCCACATGGATCCCAAGACTCGTCGAATCTCATAATCACTGTGACAGCGGTTAATGACCCACCTCGATGGGAAGGATTGCCCGATATAATCGTCAATGAGGATGAGAGCGATTCGTTGCATCTTTTCTCGTTTGTCAGCGATGTCGATCACACAATATCAAAGCTTGCATTTTCAACACAAATCATTGGATTCCACCAGTATGTAACGGACCCTCACATCGCCGAATTGCAGGATTTGCAGATCGAGGTTAATCCCCAAACCGGAATCGCAACATTTACCACTTCTCGGGATTCTTCGGGTATCTTTGAGGTCGAATTTACTGCCTGTGATCCACAAGAAGGGGTTGGACGTGACAGCATTACGGTTACCGTACAACCGCAGAATGATCCCCCGACAATCAGGAAATTACCCACAGTGGTTTTTAACGAAGATGAAGCAGAGCATATTCGGGTAAGCCAATGGATGGATTACGTTTCAGATCCCGAAACTCCTTTTTCTCAACTCTCCTGGTCTGTTGAAAACGGGACCCATGTCGTTGCAAAAGTATCCGAAGATCAAATCTACCTCGCTGGACCTACAAATTGGTTCGGTCTGGATACTCTTCAAGTAAATGTGATGGATCATCACGGAAGTGAATCGACAGCAGAATTGTGGGTTAACCTTTTACCCGTCAATGACAGACCAATGTTTCAATTTCCAATGGAATCAATGGAGCTCTTTTCCGACTCTTTACAAAGTATCGATCTCTGGTTATTGGCGGATGATATTGAAACCCCAGATAATAATCTGATTTTCCATTTCAAGGTTCCTGCTCGCGTTCACTATCAATTTTTTTCAGAATATGGCCACATGAATTTGCAGCCCAAACAACCAGGTGAAAAAATTGAGGGATGGCTTGTGGTTGAGGTTCAGGACTCTGAGGCAGCCGTGGCTCGCGATTCTCTCTTTCTCTTTACGATTCCAACTCGCGTCCCAGACCGGTCTAAAGAAATCTCTGATTTCAGGGTGTCGCTACCTTATCCCAACCCATTTAATAACAGAGTTCGGATAAAGGTCAATTTACCCCGCAAAGAACATGTAACAATCGACATTTATAATTTTACCGGGCAACGCGTGACCCAACTACACAACGGTCCATTGGGATCGGGTGTACACTCGTTCACCTGGAACGCCACCAAACAATCCAGTGGCATCTTTTTCTTCAAGATCAAAACAACTTCCATGCAACTGTTAAAAAAATGTATCCTCCTACAATAACAAACGCAAAGGTTGGATTAACAGATCAGATACGCCTGGTAGGAAATGAAACACCAAATATCTGCTGCTCAAATAAACGAACGCACCCCAAACAGAGAATCAAATGGTTTGTGAATAGGGATTAAATCATTCTATTCTAATCCTTGCACAGTCAAAAGTGCATAGACAATACATCTTTGATCTTTAAATCGTATCTGCTTTTCAACCAATGTTTAATCCGATGGCTTTAATATCTCAATCCAGCCAACTCGCCACGAGTAAAAGCTTCAACTTTTATCCGTAGGGCCAAACATCCTCTGGAAAGGCTGTCAACTCTATAATAGGTTCTCAGGCAAATCTGAATATCCCATCGAATGCTGGATTTGATGGAACTCTTTGTGTGCTATACGATCGCATGTAACCACTATCATCCGCGAGAACTACCGATCGCTGCAAACCCTCTGACATAACCACCACATCTGGCTTATACCGATGTGGGGAAATGATACTTTTCACTTGCTTCATAACCCAATTGTAACTACTATTTATTATAACCCCATACCCACTGGTGTGGGGTTACCGGACACCAACCAAGTTAACTATATAATAGACAAAAATGATTTCGTAACATTCAATTCAAGTCGATTCTGTTTTTCGATTAACATACTAAATTGGTTTTAATAAAAGTGTTGCGGGGTGTCCGGTCGTTCGACCGGACACTAATGACCCATACATCAAAAAACTGGGGGGTGAGTATGATTTGACATCCAATACCGACATGTCGGCAGGTCCGGCCGGTCTTGTTTTCTCATCACTCGATTTAGAACCCCGGGACAACACGACTTCGTTTTCATTTTCACAGGCCATTCATTCAGCTGATTCCTGCATGTGAGGGCTCCAATCCTTACCCCTCCCGCTGAAATCACATCCCATCTATCACCACATCCGATCCCAATAAAAACTCCATTCATC
>CAYPUH010000215.1:2562-5582 GCA_964413725.1 uncultured Cytophagia bacterium | reverse complement strand
TCAAACCAACAGGCTGTTGTCTGGTGTCCCGAAAGTATACACTTTCGGGTAATTGGCATTGAACCGGTCCGAAGCATCCGTCTTCGGATCGGTTCAGGCCACCAAAATGAATCGTGCAAACAGGTTTTATCTGTTTCACACAACAATATGGAGGTTTGAAAATGAACCCACAAAAACCGTTTTGTGTTTGTAGAGGGCTTTTGTTCTTTGTAATCGTGACAATGGTCCTGCTATGGGTCACCAGTGGACTCGCTCAGGATGAGCTTCCCATTACCACCTCTTCAGAACAGGCACGCACTCTGTTTACCAAAGCACGACAGAGGGTGGAAACAATGCGTTTCGAAGAAGCTGAGGATCTATTATCACAGGCGCTAAAAGAGGATTCAGACTTTGCTTTGGCTCACGTGTATACTGTGATAGTCTCGTCCTCTGCATTGGATGCCGGAAAGCATCTAAAAAAAGCGGTGGCATTAAAATCCAGAGTCTCCAAAGGAGAGCAATTGTTTATCAAAGCAATACAGGCAAACGCACAAAACCAACCCGCTCAAGCCATCGATCACCTAAAGACATTAAAGGACATGTATACCAGGGACAAACGGGTACATTATTATCTGGGTCAGACATACTTTGGCGAGGAACAGTACGAAAATGCCATCTCTGAATTCAACACCGCACTTGAGATCGACAACACCTATGGTCTGGCGCAAAATCTGATGGGATACGCCTATGCCGAGATGGGCGAGTATGAGAAATCGGAACAAGCCTTCAAAGCGTATATCAGCATGCAACCCGATGAAGCGAATCCGCACGATTCCCTTGCCGATCTGTACCTGAAAACGGGAAAATTCAGCCAGGCCATCGAGCATTATGAAAAAGCGGTGGACCTGAATCCAAAGTTCACAGCGTCACAACGAAAAATTGGCACGACGCTACTCTTTATGGGGAACTATGCACAAGCTCGTGAAGCGTTTAAAAAAGCAATGGAGATGGGAGAAACACCATCGGAAAAATTCACAAATGAGAATATGATCGGACAATCCTATATCTATGAGGGCAACTATCAAAACGCCCTGCAGAAAGAGGATGAACTCCTTGAGAAAACATCCGCGTCAGAATTTCCATCAAGAGTCGCATATCTGTATGATGTGAAATGCATGATTTATCTCGAGACCGGAGAGCTGGACAAGGCTGAGCAATGTATGGTGGACTGCCGGACGGTCATACAAGACTCTGATCTTATTGATTCTATCAAGGAGAACTGGGCCAAATACATCCTTCAAGAGAAAATTATGATCGCACTGCATCGCAACGCATTTGACACCGCCATGGAGTTGACAGAACAATACAAAACGATGGTCAATCCGGAAAACAACCCTAGGGATATGAAAAGAGTTCACCGTTTTCTGGGCATGATCCATCTTGAGCAAGGCGATTACACCACTGCCATTGATCATCTTCAGCAAGCGGATAAGGACCATCCGTTTGATCTCTATACTCTCGCTGTGGCGGAATCAAAATCAGGAAATAAAACAAAAGCCAGAGACCTGTTCAGCAAGGTTGCCAAATGGAATGAGCACTCTGTAATGTATGCTATTGTCCGTCCGAAAGCCATGGCCATGTTGAAATAGAACCCGCTTGACTCCAAAAGCGCGATGCACTTTAACACGCCCCCCCTCGGGTGAGCTTTGCATTTTATCAAGTGCGTCGCATTACAACTCCATTACAGCGAGGAAAGCAGCATGGCGCGCGAATTCCACAAAGAGCTGGGATATTGCACGAACGAAGCGAGATGGCGTCTGATCGATCAACAGCAGTGGACGGTTTACCATCGATTCTCAAGGATATCAGAGTTCCGGATCCCTGTACGCCAATTCTCGGAGGATGGCAACAGCTGCACAGGCTCATGCACATATGCCTATGGTCCCTGTGCCACTCAGCGACTCCTGGAGTGCCCAACCGGCAAAGCCCTGCATGGATCTTGTCTGGTCCGCTCAAAACAGTGGAACACCGGACGATTTGAATTCGATTGCTTTCCCGCTGAACAAACCGGGTGGGTTGCGGGCGACAATGGAACCATCCGACGCACCCCGAATGGCGGCAAAAACTGGGTCTCATTCACCAGCAGTGGCATAACAGAGCCCCTGAACGGCATTCGATTTATGGATGCCAATAACGGATGGTCGGTGGGAACCAAGGGCACCACCCTCTTCAACCTGTCTGTTTACGCTGGAGCACTATGGTGTCTATTATTACGACCGATCCAATCCATGCGATCATCCGGACATGACATGCCGGACGGCGGCCAATATGACCCGTTTTACACACGATCATCTCTCACCTGAGAATGAATGTCATGATGCTGTCACCGCGCTCAATAACGGGGATCGGGAGAGTTCACCCTGCTCCGAAACCCGGGTCATCGTGTCCGTGGATCACAACAGCAGACCGATACCGACTGATTCTGCGCTCAGGAAAAACCATCCCAATCCGTTCAATCCGACAACCACGATTGGCTACGACCTTCCTGCCGCGTGTCATGTCACACTGACGGTCTATGATATCTTGGGGCATAGCATTTCCACACTGGTGGATGAGCCGTGCGTACCCGAAAATCATTCCGTCTTGTGGGACAGCCGGACGGATAATGGACGACCTGTTCCCAGTGGTATTTATATTTATCAGTTGATCACCACGCCCACCAGCGGTTCAGTGGGTACCTATAGCAACGCCAGGAAAACGATAGTGGTCCGATAGATGACTTGAATGGTAAATAACAAGACACCCCCATGCCGGCAGAAACATCGCTGTCGCGAGCACGGAAATTCTGGCGGGACGGGACAATTGTCTCCAATGCTTCGGTGACCGCAATGAGCCATACACGATCATCCTCAAAGGCCTCTATTTATACTGTGGAACCGGATGGTCGCTTTTGATCAGACAGGATACCTCGTCGCACACGATTCTTGACGTATTGCGGGACTCTGCTGTCTGTCGTACAGCTTTACTCTGCCCCGTGTATG
>CAYPUH010000215.1:0-2552 GCA_964413725.1 uncultured Cytophagia bacterium | reverse complement strand
GTCTGGAGAGACATCGCTGTCGCGAGCCCGGGAATTCTTGCGGGACGGGACAAATGTAATCGTGTTGATCCTGTTCATCCTGTCAAATGTCAAGTACACTGAAAATGCTCTTCACGCGATCCGCTCCGCCTGTTGCTGTGCCAGCAGACAGAGTTCTGCGGCCTTGAACGTGTGTGCCTGGCTCATGGCGGTGTCGGTTCTATTCAGACCATCGAGTATCAGGTCGGAGAAATAGGGAAAGCCCACTTGTCCCTTGACGTGGACATGCTGCTCGCCCCGGTCATTGACCAGATAGACATGATCGCCCTCCGCATGGCGCGCCACATCGATATATTTACGCAACTCGATATACCCGTCCGTACCCAGGATAAAGGTGCGGCCGTCGCCCCAGGTCCCCAGCCCGTCGGGGGTGAACCAGTCGACGCGAAAGTAATTCGTCGCTCCGTTATCCGCCACCAGATTCGCCTCGCCAAAATCTTCCAGTTCGGGATATCGCGAATGGTGATAGTTGGCCACCCGGCTGCCGGTCACCCGCGCGTCCTGCGCGCCGACATAGTAGAGAAACTGCTCGATCTGATGACTGCCGATATCGGTGAGAATGCCGCCCACAGCCTGCTGTTGAAAAAACCAGGGCGGACGTTGGCTCTTGGCGGACTTTTGGCACCCGAAACGCCAGAGTTTGGTCAGACAGAAATGTTTGTCTCCACGCTCGTCATGGGCATGGTTTATGGCCTGCTCATCGAGGTGATCACCAGCGTGATCTTTAAAGCCAAAGCAAGCAGATAGTGACTCTCGTAAACGTTCACCCGTTTGTACCGCTCTACACTTTTTAGCTGCAACCGGCAGGTTAACGACCCCACGGGTATCGACCCGGGATAAAACCGCTGTACAGAAACTCGAAGGAAAATTATGGTGATGGGTACAAACGAGACTTGCTACGACAATAAAACAGTTGGCAAAACAAGGATATGCTGTGAACATTCTCTTCATCGACGGAAGCCCAAATGAGAATAGCGCGGTGCTCTCTACCCAACTGGCCAATATGACGGCAATACTCAAACGGGCCGGCCATTCGGTGGAAACCATCGGACTGGCGGATCGCACGATAACACATTGTGTCGGCTGCTGGAACTGCTGGCTAAAAACTCCCGGCAGATGTTTCGTTCAGGACGATTCTCACGACATCTGTCGGGCGATCATTCATGCGGACTGGGTTGTATTCGCCTCTCCGGTACGGATGGGATTTACCAGCGCCGCTTTGAAGCGGATGCAGGACAAGATGATTCCCCTACTGCATCCCTATATCGAGGTCATACAGGGCGAATGTCATCACCGCAAACGCTACGGCGCGTATCCAAAACTCGGTCTGCTGCTGCAGCGATCCCGGGATACAGATCGCGAAGATCTAGACATCATCGAACAGATCTACCAGCGCTTTGCCCTGAATTTTCGCTCCAGGCTCTATTTCATGAAAACCACCGACGATCCCATCGAAGAGGTGTGCCATGCACTTGACACTCTTTAACGGCTCTCCGAGAGGGATAAAAAGCAACACCGCCCTGTTGCTGGAGCGGTTTGCTGCCGGATTCAGCGAAACGGATGGAAATGAGATCAAAACGATCTATCTGATCCACACACGATACACGGAAAAACATGTGCAACAGTTTGCGGATTCCGAGGCCGTGATCCTGGCGTTTCCACTGTATACCGATGCCATGCCCGCCATCGTCAAGACCTTCATCGAAGCACTGGAACCATTGTGTGGCCGGCCGGACGCCCCCCGTCTCGGATTTATCGTTCAATCCGGATTCCCCGAACCCGTGCACTCGCGCGCGGTGCAGCGCTATCTGGAAAAGCTGGCCCGGCGCCTGGGATGTGAATATCTTGGAACGGCGGTCAAGGGCGGCGTCGAAGGCATTCAGGTGATGCCACCGCGGATGACCCGGAACCTGTTCAACACCTTCTATCAACTCGGGTTCGAGTTCGGACGTACCGGGCAATTTTCTCCCGACGTGCTGAACAAACTGGCCCCTCGGGAGCGGATGTCCCCCTTCCGGCTGACAGTGTTCCGGATGATGAGCGGAATCGGGTTGGCCAATTTTTACTGGAACCAACAGCTGAAACGAAACGGGGCGTTTGAGAAGCGGTTTGACCGACCGTATAGCGTACCGGTGCGACGCACCGGGTAACAAAATCCCACATCGCTTTGCATCGCGACAGCTCCTGAAAAAAAGGTGCGTCGCACCTCCTCCAACCGGTGCGATGCACCTCGGTTCATTCAATCGTCTCCCGCGTTTCGCCGCATTGCAGCATGGCATCGCCGAAATAGGGATTGCGGATCTCCTTGGAGTCACTGAACCAATAGGCGCCGCTATCGCGGTTGGCCATTGGACAGTACTGGTAATATGTGGTTTCGCCGGACAGGCCGAACGTCTTGACGGTCTTGTAAAACGTCAGATTGAATTCCGAAAAGATCTCGCGCTGGGGCTCGAGGTCTAAAGCGGACTCGATGTCCCGAATCGTCCCGGTGAGCACGTTCAACTGAACCATCC
>CAYPUH010000214.1:0-8017 GCA_964413725.1 uncultured Cytophagia bacterium | reverse complement strand
CATGTGACCTCAATACCGGGCGAACTGACATCACCTGGATGTGAACAAATCGATCAGCACATCAGAGTGTAAAAGAACAGATGCCGGGTATGATGTCCTGACATCCAACGCAATCCCGTGTCTGCAGGGTTTTCGGGGGAGCATTCGATTCAAAACCACCATTGCGCTGCAGGTATCATCAAATCAGGAAAGAAGTGTCTATCATGTCATCTGCAAAAAAGAAATCTCAGCCGGACTCCCGGGATGTGTCCTCACACGCAAGTTCCTCTGATATAAAAGTGGATTATGAGACCATACTGGAACAGATGGAGTTGCGCGAGCGTGCTCTGGCGGCCACCGAAGAGGGCATTACCATCGCCGATGCCCGTCAACCCGACTTTCCCATTATTTATGCGAATCCGGGGTTTGAGCGATTAACCGGCTACTCTGTTACGGGCATTCTGGGGCAAAATTGTCGGTTTTTACAAGGGCCGGGAACGGATCAGAGTACTGTGGACAAAATTCGCCAAGCATTGCGGCTGCAAAAGCCGGTGACTGTCGAGTTACTCAACTATCGCAAGGATGGGACCACATTCTGGAATCGGTTGTCCATCACGCCTATTGCAGATCAAAATCAGACGGTGACCCACTATATTGGTGTACAATCCGATATTACAGAGCGCGTGGAAGCGGAAAGAGCTCTTAAGCAGGCCAAAAACGAGCTGCAGAGTATCAACAAACGTATGCAAACCGATCTGGATCGAGCTGCGCAGGTGCAACAGTCCCTGCTTCCGGTCCGCCTACCCCAATATCCGGGTGTGCAATTTGCCTGGAATTTTGTACCGTCTACAGAGCTCGCGGGTGATACCCTCAATGTCTTTCCGGTCGGATCAGATCGTTTTGCGCTCTATGTGCTGGATGTCAGCGGTCACGGTCTCCCTGCCGCACTGTTGTCCGTCACCCTGAGTCGCTACCTGTCGCCTCGCCAATATAAAGATCCTGTGCAACAGGATCCGGCCTGGTCCCAGCCTATCGATGTCATTGATCGGTTGAACAAACAATTTCCCATGGATGAGGATACCAATCAATATTTTACCATCGTTTATGGCGTCCTCGACTTGCACGAACGGGTTTTTCGGTATGTGTCGGCCGGTCATCCGCCTCCGCTACAAATCCGTTCGGATGGAACCACTCTGCCCGGGCTCACCACAGGGTTACCTATCGGCGTCTTTCCCGAGGCCACGTTTGAGGAAGCAGTGATGCAACTGGATTCCAGAGATCGAGTGGTGCTTTACACAGATGGCATTTTGGAGGCTGAGAACAGCCAGGAAGAAGAGTTTGGCCAGGACCGCCTCGTCAGGACGCTCCGGGATCATTGTCAGGAATCGGTTCAGACCGAACTGGATTCTGTGGTGGATGAGGTCAGACGCTGGACAGGAAAAAGCTCGCTGGCCGACGATGTGTCTCTGCTTTCGTTTTTCATCGAATAGGCCGATATTCCGGCCAACCGGCAGGACGTGATGACCGAAAGTACAGCCCATGGCTGGTATGAGTTCCATTCGCAGTCCTGGAGATACGAGCGGATTGGCTGTCAGGGACCAGGAATGTCTAGAATGCTTCGCGAATGGCTTCGGCCACCAGCCTGACACCCTCACTGATTTTGTCTTCAGGTGTGTGTGAAAAGGAAAGACGAAGACGGTCATTGCGTTGTCCATGAGGATCGAACGCCTTTCCGATCACGAATACCGTTCCCTTGGCGATGGCCGCCTTGAGTACGTTGGTGGCATCGAGATGCTCGGGCAGCTCAACCCAGATATAAAAACCGCCACGGGGAGTATTCCAGTGAACCGATTCCGGCATGTGCTCGCGCAATCCATCCAACATGAGTGTGGCGCGTCTTGCGTATGCACTACGGATAAAGTCGAGATAGGGCGCCAATTTCCCTTCCGCCATGAACGCATTGGCCAGAATCTGGGTAAACATGGGTGAGCACGCATCCATGGACTGTTTGGCCAGCGAACACTTTTCAATGATTTCCGGCGGTGCCAGCATCCAGCCCAGACGCATTCCAGGCCCGAAAATTTTCGAAAACGAACCGGTATAGCAATAGGGAAGAGATCGGGATGTCAGGGTTACCATCGGTTGAGTGAGATCATGGGTCTCCGAATCAAAATAGAGCTCATTGTAGGGATCGTCTTCCAAAAGCAGTATCTCTCGTCCATATAACCGTTCCAAAATCGCCTCTCGGCGGTCCCGACTGTAGATGATCCCAGCCGGATTGTGAAAGTTGGGTGTGACATAGAGTAATTTGGGGGTAGGTGTCTGATCCAGAATGTTATCGAGTGCGGCTATGACCATCCCCCGGTCATCCAAAGGGATCGAATAAATATCCGCCTGATAGGAGAGAAATGCAGCCACACCTCCGATAAAGCAGGGATCTTCGGTGATCACACGATCGCCCGGATCGATGAGGATTTTTCCGATCAGATTCAATGCCTGCAAAGAGCCGGTGGTAATCATCAGCTCGTTCCCCTCTACGGGTAGACCCTTTCCCTTTAGATAGGTTTTCAACTGCTCGATGAGGGGGGGATATCCGGTAGTGGGTCCATATTGAAATCCGGTCTGCTTTTCGTCGAGACTGAGTTTTGCATAGAGCTCGTCCACCTCTTTTACCGGAAACAAATCGGGATTGGGCATCCCGCCGGCAAACGAGATGATATCGGGTTGCGTTGCCAGACTGAGCAGTTCACGGATTTCAGATGATCGCATTCGCATTACACTTGTAGAAAATGGCAACATGATATCCCTCCAGCGTATAGCGGCTGTATTCCGGAACAACCGGGCACCCTCTCCCTGCATCGAACAGGATGAATATCCATCAGAGATGAGAGGAGCAGAATGATAAATAAGTGTCGGTCAATTTATATTAAATTACATGTTTCGTTCTGCAGACGCAAGGATCTTTTCTGTTGTAAACCATTGATTATTTAACAGGTATGGCAAATAATTCTAAGAAAACAGAATCATTCGATCCATTCGCTTTAATTTATAAGAATCGATACACCCCATCGTACACGGGTGTCCGGTTTGTCAACCGGACACCCGTACCTATCATCGTATTCAGTTAAACACAATGCTGTTAGCCTGTAGATTGATGTAGATTTGCAAAAGAGTTTGATATGACTGCAAAACCCGGATTCGGTACAAATTCCCGAACACGGATGAGAAAATATGGGTCTTTTACCTTGATATTGTCACAATTTTCGAATATTTTCTACTTCTTTCCGTAGAGATATCAGACCCGTGTATAAGGCCGTCTGGAGTCGGATGAATTATTCCTTTCCTTGTCGGTCCATTTTTAATGACTATCAACAGGAGTTGTGCATGAACACGGAACAGCGAGGTATCGCTTTGGTGGGCAGCAGTATCGTCGATGAGTTGTTGCCGGCGATAGAACCGGGACAATTGAGTTATGTGGATGCCGCTCAGTTTGTCGACACCAGCGAATTAAAAGGCGAAGAACACGAATTCAGTGTCGGGGGGATGGCTCTGAATGTGGGTGTGGATCTGGCGCGAATCGGGGGAGAGTATCCCGTCACCGTGATCGGCAAGGTGGGAACCGATCATCGGGCGGATCTGATTCGGTCTATTTTAGCGGACAATGGACTCTCCACCGATCATTTGATTGTCGACAGTCATTGGGAGACCTCCTCCACACAGGTACTGAACATCAGAATGCCGGACCAGGGGGTGGAACGCATTTTCCGCCATACGTTGGGTGCCATGGGCAGTTTTTCTCCCTCAGAGGTTCCCCTGCACACCCTAAAATCACATCGCATCGCCATGTTTGGATATGGTTTGTTGTTGCCGCAATTCGATCTGGAAGATGAGAAAACGGGTACCCGCATGGGCCGGGTCCTCAAGCAGGTACAGGCATTGGGTGTGTTGACCGCTCTTGATTTTGTTTCACCGACACAAGACAATCTCTTTAAATACGATCGCTATCGAAAAACAATCTCCTATGTGGACATTCTCTGTATCAATGAAGATCAAGCGAGGGGTCTAACCGGACTGTCGGATTCCCGATCGGCTTGCCAGGCTCTGGTTGATGATCTCGGGGCCGGACTCGCTGTGGTCCATTGCGGACCGCAGGGTCCAAACTATGCCTTTTCGACATCCGATGGGATGATCGTTCAACCCAATTTCGATGTGGCGGAACAGGATATTGTCGGCAACGTCGGTGCGGGTGATGCTTTTTCTGCCGGACTGCTTCATGCCCTGCATCGGAATTCTTCGCTGCCGGAAGCACTAAAGTTTGCTGCAGCAGCGGCGGCGATCAGTCTGCGATCGTCCTCTGCCACGGCTGCCATGCAACATGAACAGGACATTGTCGATTATATGAACCATACAACTCTGAAATCGTTGCCATGACCCCTACCATGACGTTTTCTTCACCGAACACGGAATCACCTTACCATATCTATCTGGTCGGCACCGGACAAATCGGTTCCACGCTGTTATATCAATGGCAACGTGAATTGCCGGCGCGGATAAGAGCCGGTTTGCAATTGCAAGGTGTGTGTAATGTGGATCGTATGGCCCTTTCCTCACAGGCCATTGAATTGAGCCAATGGCAACAGGTGTTGAATCGGGGAGAATCAACCGATCTGGATCGTTTCGTTCGGGCGATCCTGTCCGATTCCCATCCCTATCGTCTGTTCATCGATGCCACCGCCAGTGATGAGTGCCCTCTGTTCTACCCACGATTGCTAGAACAAGAGGTGCATGTTGTGACTCCGAACAAAAGAGCCAATACAGCATCCTCAAGTCGGTACAAGACCCTTCAGCTGGCCTGCCGAACCGGAACGGCCCGGTTTCTCTATGAAACCTCTGTGGGAGCGGCGCTGCCCGTCATTTCTACAGTGCAAAATCTGATCCGGACCGGTGATCAGATCGAAACCATCGAGGGCTTGTTTTCGGGCACGCTCACCTATCTTTTTTCGGCCATGGACGAGGGATTCTCTTTTGGTGAGGCCGTTCGTGAAGCCTATCGACTGGGATATACGGAACCCGATCCCCGCGATGATCTTCTCGGCAGCGATGTCGCACGCAAGGCTCTTATCCTGGCCCGGGAATTGGGTTGGCAATTGGAACTCAACAACCTCGTTCTGGATCCATTGATCCCTTTAGAGTGGACCGATCTTTCTTTGGAACACTTTTGGCAGCAGCTGGAAACCCTTACGCCTCTCATGCAGGAGCGTCAACACCGCGCTCAATCTTCCGGTCATATTCTTCGCTATCTAGCCCGGCTCGAGAATGGACAGGTTCGCATCGGTTTACAGGAACTCGATCCGGATCATCCTGCGGCTCGGGCCAAAGGAACGGAGAATGTGTTTCGATTACAGTCCCACCGGTATCATGATATTCCCATCGTAATCAATGGACCCGGTGCCGGAAAAGACGTGACCGCTGCCGGTGTCCTCGCCGATGTGTTATCCATCGCCGGGCGATAGCCCGATTTCTGTATTAACAGACTCGACGTAATCACTTAATGCTTTTATGATAACTCCAAGGAGGATAAAGATGAGCATTTTAAAAGAACCCAATGTTATTAAAGATGTTCCGGAACTGGAAGATGTGTTGTCGACACCCACTGACGATGTGGTCCAGACCCTCTCCGAATTGCCTGGTGATATTTTGATTCTGGGTGTGGGCGGAAAAATGGGACCCACTCTGGGCCGCATGGCCAAACGGGCCATCGAACAGTCCGGGGCGGACAAAAAGGTGATCGGAGTCGATCGATTTCCCGATGAAGATATCCGAACCGCTCTTGTAGACGATGGGATCAAAACCATCAAAGGCGATTTACTGGACCGTGAGTTTATCGCTTCGTTACCCGATGCGGATAATATTGTCTATATGGCCGGGATGAAATTTGGTTCCACGGAAAATATCGGTCTCACCTGGGGTGTGAACACGTTTCTACCGACTCTTGTGGCCGAACGCTACCAGACATCGAAAATCAGTGCCTTTTCCACCGGCAATGTCTATCCCATGGTCCCGCTCTATAGCGGTGGTTGTACCGAGGACGTGGCGCCGGAACCCATCGGGGATTACGCTCAATCCTGTCTCGGACGTGAACGTATGTTTCAGTATTTTTCTGATAAAAACAATACGCCAACCACCATCGTGCGGCTCAATTACGCTGTGGAACTGCGATATGGCGTATTGGTGGATATTGCCACCAAGATCTATACCGACCAACCCATCGATGTCAGCATGGGATATTTTAACGTCATTTGGCAGGGCGATGCTAATGCCATGATTCTGCAGTCGCTGGCACTTGCCGATTCTCCTACTGCCATTCTGAATGTCGCCGGTCCGGAAATCGTCTCCACACGATGGGCAGCCAATACTATAGCCGAGCTGATGGGCAAAGAGGCGATTATTGTGGGTGAAGAAGCCCCTAACGCTTTTTTGAACAATGCCGGAAAGCTTCATCAATTGATGGGATATCCACGTGTTTCGTTGAAACAAATGATCCACTGGATTGTCGACTGGATCCAGAGAGATCAGCCCATGATCAACAAACCCACGCATTTTCAGGAGCGCAAAGGTAAATTTTAATACTATTAAATACACCATAGAACACCGGATTTCGTCAGAAGGGCAGAGCTGAAATGGTATATATTTAGTTTTGAATGGCTTGCCTTTGATGAAATCTGCTTGGAATACAAGACAAAGGATTCTATATGACCCAATTACCCTATCCACCCGATGCGCAGCTGGGTGCGTTTCAGGAGGGGGTGGTCATTCCGGCACACCCCCTGGCTTTGACGCCGGAGCGTAAACTGGATGAACGGCATCAGCGTGCCCTGACGAGATATTATCTCGATGCCGGTGCTGGTGGACTCGCTGTAGGCGTTCACAGCACGCAGTTTGAGATCAGAGATCCCGAAATCGGGTATTATGAACCTGTACTCACCCTGGCCTCTGAAGAGACAGACCGGTTTATCGAGCGGACCGGCACACCGGTGGTTAAAATCGCCGGTGTGGTGGGACGAACCGAACAGGCCCTGCATGAGGCCGAATTGGCCAAACGGCTTGGATATCACGCGGTCTTGTTAGGCCTCAAGGCATTTGCGAATGACCCCAATGAGGTGATCATACAACACTGCAGAGAGATTGCTGCAGTGATGCCTCTCATCGGCTTTTATCTGCAACCCGCTGTGGGCGGCCGCTATCTTGATGTGGAATTTTGGCGTGCCTTTGCCGGGATCGAGAATGTCATCGGCATCAAAGTGGCACCGTTTAACCGCTACCATACTCTGGATGTGTTCAGAGGAGTGGCTGCATCCGGTCGGCATGAACAGATCGCGCTCTATACCGGCAATGACGACAATATCGTCGCCGACCTGCTGACACCGGTGCAACTGCCTGTGCAGGGGGGGACGATCACATTGCAGTTCGTGGGCGGATTGCTGGGTCACTGGGCGGTGTGGACTCATAACGTCGCTCAATATGTCTCCCGTATCAAGGCTATAGCTGACAGTGGCGAAACGATTCCCGCGGATTTGTTGACACTGGGTGCCAAGGTTACGGACTGCAATGCCGCGATTTTTGATGTGGCGCATCGGTTTGAGGGCGTGATCGTCGGTATGCATGAAATCTTGCGGCGGCAGGGGTTGCTACAAGGAGTGTGGACATTGAATCCGCAGGAATCCCTGAAATCGGCTCAGAAACATGAAATCGACCGCGTGATACAACTTTATCCCGAACTCAATGACGATGAGTTTGTTCAGGAACATCTGGATGACTGGCTAGCCTGACCCCATGCCGTCGAGGTGCGACGCACTTTATTTTTAGGCAGAGGGGGTTGAATTTGTAGATTTCTTTTGGAAGAAAGTGCGTCGCACCTTTTTTTAAAATTATTAAGATACGATAATATTCAAAAAAAAAAAAAGCAAAAAAAGCAAAAAAATCGTTAAAATATAAAAAGAAAACTTTAGTGACTAGTTGGTAGAAAAACCTGGATTTA
>CAYPUH010000213.1:0-8042 GCA_964413725.1 uncultured Cytophagia bacterium | reverse complement strand
CCCATACATGTGTCCAGCTGGTGATCGTCTATGCGGTCTGGATTCATCATATCCAGCTGTTTCGATTGCTGCCCCTGATGTGGGTGTCCGCTCTGCTGACGGGATTTCTTGTGGGGTCGATAACCTTTTTTCTTCTTCAAAAATTGGAGCAGAATGATCTGGTGCACCCCGCCTGGTATGCCCCTGACGAGGACCCTGCTATGCCGGGAGTTCCAGAAAGTCATTGAA
The DNA here is from genome assembly GCA_964413725.1 of uncultured Cytophagia bacterium. Lineage (GTDB taxonomy): Bacteria > Zhuqueibacterota > Zhuqueibacteria > Residuimicrobiales > Oceaniaggregativiventaceae > CAYPUH01. The sequence goes on along the minus strand of CAYPUH010000213.1, from coordinate 7,814 downwards.
AAACAAAACCATTTTTAGTACATTTTTTGATGGTTAGCCCGGGAGCCGATGAATCATCAGTGCTCTGAAAGGGGAGGCCAGAAGTTGTCAAGAGGTCTCTCGTCTCCTTGTGTGGACAGAACATGGGAGAGACGAACCCACATTAAAAGAAAAAGAGGGATTGTGGCATGAACACTCGCCTGCACTATCGCTTACCTCTGTTTTTACTCGGTTTGATTTTGTTGTTCAGCGGGTGCGCCTATTACAATACATTTTATAACGCCAAGCAATATTACAATCAGGCCAGCAAGGAGCGTAAGGAACGATTGCGCACGCAGATCGTGGAACTCTCGCCTGAAGAACGCGAGCGATTAAAGCAACAGGGACAATATAACGCCCTGGACAATACCCGCCCGACCGGTAAGGAAATGCAGAATTATCAGCGAGCGATTGAAAAAGCTTCCAAGGTACTGGAATTTTATCCGGACAGTCGGTGGGTCGATGATGCTCTTGTTTTGCTGGGAAAGTGTTTTTATTACCGGCGTGATTATACTTATGCTGAACGCAAATTTTTGGAATTATTGGATAATTTTCCCAACAGTGACTTTGTTGCCGAAACACGCTTGTTGTTGGCCAAAACCTATGTGGGATTGGAAGAGTATGACGAAGCTCAGAATCGTCTGCGACGGATTGTACAGTCTGAAGATCTGCCGCAAAAGGTCCGTGAAGAGGCCTCTTATGAGTTGGGCAGCCTGTATTATGAAAAGGGAAATTACGAATTGGCAGCCTCTGAATACCAGGTTTCAGCCAATGAAGCGGATGATAAACTGATCCGGGCCATGTCCATGTATCGTTTGGGGGAATGCCTGATTCAACTGGAAAATTATGAAAAGGCTCCGGAGGTGTTTTCTCGTGCCGTCGATTTGAGTCCCAATGAGGATTTCAAGTCCCAGGCCACCTATAAACTGGGAGAAGCGCAAAGTTTAAAGGGTCAATATCAAGAGGCGATCGATACCTTTTCGGATCTGCTGTCCAAAGAGGTGAATGCCAAGCGAATCCCCATGATCAAACTTCAGTTGGCGGAAAATCTGAGGAAAAAAGGTCAGCTGATCGAGGCCGTCGACTGGTACAATGCGATCATCGAGGACCACAAGAGCACCGATGCATCTGCGCGTAGTTATTTTGCTCTCGCGAAGATCGAGGAATATATCAATCAGGACTATGAGCAAGCCAACGAATATTATGATCTGGTCCGGAGAGAATTTGCCAATTCCGCTGTAACACCCGAAGCGAAAGATCGTGCGGACGCCATAGAGACACTGCTAACATTGCAGAAGGATATTGCCCAACTGGAGGGCCGCAGTCTGGCGGACTCTGGAAATGGAGAGGGAGATGAGGAGTCCGAGTCCCGGGAGCCTCAACGGGACGACGCCCCCATCGATTTGAGTCCGGATGGTATGTGGGTCAACTATGCCGGAAGAGACAGACCGCCACCGGAAAGTCTGGATCTGTTGACTCCGGATGACCGCGAACGGCTTATCGCCAACCAGACCCGAACAATGGCCTCCGGCGATTCGAGTGTTGCCGATCCGGCACAAATGGACAGTCTGTTAAACGCCAGGCAGGCTACGTCGCAAGTAGAAAATAAACAATTGGTTTTGGCGCAGAAAAAGATCGCTCTTGGAGAACTGTTACTGTTTCAGTTTGACAAGCCGGATTCTGCCATAAAGCTGTATCTCAATGTTATCGATGCCAATCAGGATAGTATCACCTCTGCACGCGCACTGTATTCAATGGCCTACACCTTTAACCAGGTGGTCAAAGATACAGTGGTTGCGGATTCATTATATCATACTCTGATCGAGCTTTACCCCGAGACACCACAGGCTGATGGTGCACGGAAAATTCTCGATCTGCCGGTACGACCCTCTTCTGAGGATTCTGCGCGATGGGTTTTTTTAGAAGCGGAAAAAGCTGCATTTGAACAAAACGAACCCCAGGAAGCGATTGATCGCTATCAACAGATCATTCAAGAGTATCCAGAGACGTCCTATGCTCCTAAAGCCTATTATAGCATTGGGTGGCTCTATGATCAAAACCTCTCGAATCTGGATGCCGCATATGATACTTTTACGGCTCTGGTGGAAACCTATGAAGAAAGCCCGTTTGCCAAAGAGGTCAAACCAAAAATCAAGGCAGTAGAACAGGCACGAGAGGAAGAGAGAAAACGACAACAAGCCATCGCCGATTCTCTGGCGCAACTCAAAGCCCAGCAGGATAGTGTTCAGGTGGACTCGACGGTCGCGGATTCTTTGCATACCCGGAGTACGAGTGTTGCCCATGCAGACTCGTTGTCACCGGAGCAAAAAGTGTCCTCTGCTGCAACCGATTCCATGCCTGGCGGTTCGCCCCCAGAGGCCAAACAGAGCGATCCGGCTCAAATGGCATCAGGCACTGTATCGTCCCCCGATACCGCCAAAACGCCCTCACCTGATTCGAGTCGGGTCAGGGGCAAGACAGCAACGTCAACGCCGGCCAAGGTGCCAGAAAAAAAGGTCCTTCCGTCGCGACCCTGAGCATGTCGGTGCGGCGTGAGCGTCTGTAACCCCTGTCATGGATCGGTGCAGGGCTTTCCGAGGTGAAAAGACCCAGTAGGGGACGCGTCGGACTGGCTCGGTTGGAACGTGACGTGTGATCGAAATATTCATATGACAGTCCGTTGTCACTGAATCCGGAATTTGAATGATACCTATGACTCTTAATGATATAAAAAAAGAGTGCACTGCTGTGGTTCACTCTAACGAAGAGGTGGCGCGAAATACCCATCGTATCACATTTCGTGAGCCCTTTCTGGCCAAATCTCTGCGCGCCGGTCAGTTTGTGAATATCGCCATCCCTCAATGTCCCGATATCCTTTGGCGACGTCCATTCAGTCTACATCGTGCCAATCCGGAAGCGGATCTCTTTGAAATTCTCCTGGCCGATGTGGGCCGGGGAACACATCATCTCTGTGCAAGTCAGCCGGATCAAACCTATTCCATGGTGGGTCCTCTCGGGAATTCCTTTCCCTTTCCCCGGGAACTCGAGGAGGCTATTATTGTTGCCGGTGGTCTGGGAAACGCCCCATTTTTTCAGCTGCTGGCAGACCTGGATCGATCCATCAAACGCACACTATTTTATGGGACGGCCTCTGCCGATCAGATTTGTTGTGTAAGCGAGTTCCGGACGCTTGGCGCTGAGGTTTACCTCGCCACCGAAGACGGGAGTAAAGGACATAAGGGGTTTGTAACCGAACCCTTGGAAGAGTATTGCCAACGTCTGACATCAACGAAGGGGCGGTATATCTACTGTTGTGGTCCAACACCTATGCTGAAACGGGTTCAGGTTCTGGCCGAGTCGCTGGATATCCCTGCTTTTGTTTCGGTTGAAAATTTAATGGGATGTGGCATCGGGGCGTGTATGGGCTGTCCGGTTCGATTAAAGGAGCCCACCGCGGGGGGGAAACAGTATTTGCTTGCCTGTACGGATGGGCCCGTGTTTACAATGAAAGAGATCGAACTCGATGAGTGATATGACTGTACATGTGGGCCCCCTGACACTGCCCAATCCGGTGTTGGTGGCCAGTGGCACTTTTGGATATGCCAATGAATTCAAAGGGCTCGTGGACCTGGATGCTTTGGGCGGCATCGTCACCAAAACGGTAACGCTTGAACCTCGTCCCGGAAATGCTCCTCCACGAATTGCAGAGACTCCATCAGGGATGTTGAATTCAATCGGATTGCCCAATGTGGGGGTCGAAGCGTTTGTTCGGGAAAAAATGCCGTTTTTGCGGACTCTTGAGACCCGAATTATCGTCAATGTGGCGGGTAGGGTTGGAGAAGAATATGCCGAAATCGTAGAGCGTCTCGATTCGGTTCCCGACATCGATGCGTATGAGCTCAATTACTCCTGTCCCAATGTTAAAGAGGGCGGATTGAGTTTCAGCTCGGATGCACGGGTGGCAGAACGGGTGACACGGGATGTCCGGCAGCGCACTCGTCGGCCGGTGATTGCAAAGTTGACACCCAATGTGACGTCTATCGCGGATATCGGCAAAGCGGTGGAGCAGGGAGGCGCGGATGGCATTTCCGCCATCAATACACTTGTGGGTATGGGCATCGATGTCCATTCACGGCGTCCGCGTCTGTCCACCATAACCGGTGGGCTATCCGGTCCTGCCATTAAACCAGTAGCCCTTGCAAAGGTTTATCAGTTGTCAAAGGCGGTATCCGTACCCATCATCGGGATCGGGGGGATCATGTCAGCCGAGGATGCCAGCGAGTTTTTTATGGCCGGAGCGTATGCTGTCCAGATCGGTACGGCCAATTTTATTCACCCCGACAGTGCTGCCACTGTCTTGCAGGGTATCATAACATTCTGTGAACGGGAACACATACACTTTCATTCTCTCATTGGAGCACTGATCGATGCATCCTGATCATTGGTTGCTTTCGAGTCTGTGTGTCATTTGCTGTTGTCTCTGGTCCTGCGCATCCTCTGTGGATTCTGATGCCGTGTCTGATTTGCCGATGGCAGAGGACACCATACGCCAACCTGTGGCACTTTCCTCCCCTGAAATGGCTGGAAACACTGTGCAGCGTGGAATGGCTTCCTTTTCAGCTGATGAACAACATGGCAAGCCCACTGCCAGCGGGGAACGCTATGACATGAGACAACTGGTTGCTTCTCATCCCACGTTGCCATTTGGAACCCGGGTTCGGGTCACCCGGGTGGAAACCGGCCAGTCTGTCATGGTCCGAATTATCGATCGGGGTCCGTTTGTCAAGGGCCGGATCATCGATCTCTCTTTTGAGGCGGCCAAACGACTCGATTTTCTTGAGCAGGGTACCGCCCCGGTAACCATTTCTGTTGCCGAGTTGCCCGAGTAATGGCTCGACCCAGCCATGATTGTGATATCCAGGATGTCCTCGGCTCAACAGACAAATTCAACCAGTCTTTATCAACCCGAATTATTGGTGTCCGGTCGTTAGAGCGGACACCTCCTCTTGATACCCCGTTGTTATCCATTGAATCCGGGAGGTGTTGTGAATTTAAAATCCTTTGGCATCCGCTCAATTGTTGCTTTGATTTTTGGACCCCTTGTTTTGTTTCTGGCCCATCTGGGGGGGCTTTTGTGGCTGTTGTTTATTCTTTTGATCGCCCTTTTTTCTCTGAAAGAACTGTTTGACCTATCTAGGCATAAAGGCCTGAATCCGGTTTTTGAGCTTGGAGGACTGGGCACGCTGATGATTATTGTTTCGATGTATTTTTATGGAGAATACGCTCTCTATCCGATCGTTGTTGTGCTTTTAATGGCCTTTTTTGCTGTGGAACTTTACCGCAAGCATCAGGGCGCCAATTTTTTAAATCCCTTTGTCGGATTTGGGGGCACACTGTATGTATCGCTGTTGTTTGGCAGTTTTGTCCTGATTCGGGAAATGGCAAAATTTTATGGTCTGGATACCTCTCCTGCCGGTACCTGGATTATGATGATTTTGCTTTCAACATGGATTTGCGATACCGCGGCTTATGTGGGAGGGTCCTATATTGGTCGTCATAAACTCATCGAACGGATCAGTCCAAACAAGACGATTGAGGGGACACTCTGTGGCTTTGGTTTCGCCCTGGTGGCAGCATATCTGAGTCATATTACCTTTGTTCAGGGTCTGAGAGTGATGGATTCACTGATCATTGGAGTGATTGTGGGAAGTGTGGGACAATATGGGGATTTGTTCGAATCGATGTTAAAGAGAGCTGTGGGTGTCAAGGACTCTTCATCATTGATTCCCGGACACGGTGGAATACTGGATCGTTTTGACAGCCTGACCTTTTCCGGACCTGTGATCTATTTGTATCTACGGTTCTTTTTCTTTTGATCTCATCCCAGCACCCAGCGTCCATTGATAAGGATGTCTCGACCATCCAGTGATAGTGACGCATTATGAACGACACCATCCAGATGAATCGGGACATCGTTGTTGCCGCCAAACGCGATGTTATTTCCCAGAGCAATATGGATGGTTCCCATGACTTTTTCGTCCTCCAGCGTCACACCACAGAGACGCGCATAAGAATTGGTACCGATTCCCAATTCAGCAATCCATCGACTGTGGGGTCCGACAGCGGCGAGGCGTCGCCGCAGATGAGTAGCGGCCACCCCACCTGAAATCCGGGCAGCTCTTCCTTCCTTGATCAGCATTGAGAGGGGGGGGCTGTCTTCCTCGAACACCCCCATGCCACTGTCCACCACGAGTTTTCCCACGGTTTTTCCTTTTTCAGGGGAGATGGAAGCCTCGCCGGCTGGCAGGTTTGAAAAGGAGCCCGGGTCATGAATATAGCCGGTATCCGCATATCCCTTGCGTCTGCGGATGGGAACGACAAGATCGGTACCATTGGGGGCGGTGATACGAGCTTCATTGGCAATGGTGAGAATATCCATCAGCTTTTGGCTGAGATGAGCCACTTTGTGCAAGTCGGTTTTGGCGATGCGTTCCAGACTCTTTTCCGTGATGTTGGGCAAGCTGGCGCAGCGGGTCCCTTGTTTGCAGGCATGCCGACGTTGCCGAGTATGGGAGATGGAGTCGGACGTGACGGCAATCACCACGTCAGACTGTGCCATAAACTGTCCCACAGAGTCTGGAAGCTGACCCTGTTTGATCAGCCGAAGGGGGACTTGCAGACAAAACACCTGTTTTGAACGTTTCGTTGCTGCATGAAACAAAAGAGTGGCCATGTCCATCATGGGTTCATCGGTCAGGATCAGACAGGATTCCTCTTTTTTGAGATTCAGGCAGGTGTGGATGATGGTAAAGGCCCCTTTTTCCACTTTCTTCATAGCGACCCCTCAAGGCGATAGAAAATGAATACGGTTTGATCCAGATCTGATATAGAATGTCAACTCGTTTTTCGTTTTACGGTACGATTCTCCCTTTTGTACATGAGCCAAATAAACGAGGGAGATGCATTGAGCGTTACTGCGAGGCGGGATCTCTAAGGGTGATCAGGCGTGAACGGGCCAGGCGATTGATAAAAAGTCCCAGGCGATCAAACACCGGTTCTATTTCGTTGCCAAACTCCTCATGGAGTTGCTCTCCAATATCAAACACCGTTTTTTGATCGTCGATGGCTTTCCAGACCCAGCTACCAAAACGGTCCAGATTGATCCGGAAATCTGGATTGTTTAGTCTCGGTACCAGATGTTTGACCAGAAAGCGATTTTTATATTTCGGCTTGTAAAGCACTATTTTATCATCTTCCCGAGTATCCCATTTAACGGCATGGGCGGGAATCAGATCGAGCAGGTTTTTTTCAGATTGTTCTTTTGTCATAGAATCGGGAAACGGGCATCCGGTGGTCATACCGGATGCCCGCAACATGTCGTTTAGTTTTTCTTGTTTTCGAGCATTCTTGTTAGCGGATATTTGATCAGAGTATAAGCGAGGATGGCGAACACCACCAAACCCAGCCACCAGAATCCACCAAAGGACTCGGGCAGACCAAATATTTCGCTGAGGTGGATATTGCCCACCACCAGTGCCGCCAGCAAGATTCCGGTCAATGCCTCGCCGGCTACGAGACCCGACGCGAGCAAGAGCCCGGTATTTTCAACCGTTTCCATATCCTCGGGATTTTGGGATCGTTTCTGTGCCATTCGTTCCACGGCATATTTGATCAGACCACCGATAAAAATGGCAAAGGTGGTTTTAAATGGCAGATACATACCCACGGCGATCAGCATGGGGGACGGAGAGCCGATAAGGATCAGGGCGACGGCGAAAAGCATTCCCGCAATGACC
>CAYPUH010000212.1:0-8127 GCA_964413725.1 uncultured Cytophagia bacterium | reverse complement strand
AGTAGAGTCCCAAACCGATTCCATCGTTCGGGTTGCGAATCACAATTCTCCGGCCCAATTGGTGATATCCGGTGATCCTGAGGGTGTGCAGGCCGTCTCCACCGCCGCCAAAGAGGCTGGAGCGAAACGCGCTGTGCCCCTGAATGTAAGCGGTGCGTTTCATTCACCATTGATGCAACAGGCGGCTGAAACCTTTGGTTCTGTTTTACAGTCTGTGACTTTGAATACGCCGGTTATTCCCGTCTATTGCAATGCCACAGCAGAACCCACACAAGACGTGGATGTCCTGAAACTCAATCTTGAAAAACAGATGACCTGTCCCGTACTCTGGGCCAAAACCGTGACACGTATGATCGAGGATGGCGCGGAGCGCTTTATTGAGGTGGGGTCGGGAGCGGTTTTGAGCGGACTCTCTAAACGAATCGACAGGAGCGTGGATCAGCGTTCAGTCAGTACCGCATCGGATCTGGCATCGATTGCAGAAGATCGCAATTCTGAATAGCAGTGACCTGTAGAGAAGAGGTGTGTATTGCCTATGTTGCAACATAAATGTGCCGTCATCACCGGTGCGGCTCGGGGGATTGGACGAACGATTGCATTGAAATTCGCCCGGGAGGGATGTGATGTGGTGATCTCGGATGTGAATCTGGAGGGCGCAACCGCCGTCACTGAAGAGATCAAAGGCCTTGGACGTCGCTCACTTACCGTACAATCCGATGTCTCAAAACCAGAAGACGCGGCGGATCTGGTCAGACAGACAGTGGAAGCGTTTGGTCATATCGATATACTGGTCAATAACGCAGGGATCACCCGGGACAGTCTTTTGATGCGAATGAACGAGTCTCAGTGGGATTCTGTGATTGCGGTGAACCTGAAAGGAACGTTTAACTGTATACAGGCGGCCACGAGGCCCATGATGAAGCAACGAGCCGGACGAATCATCAACATGGCCTCTGTCGTTGGCGTGATGGGAAATGCCGGACAGGCGAATTATGCAGCCTCAAAGGCCGGCATCATCGGTTTGACCAAATCAGTGGCCAAAGAGTTCGCCCCGCGAAATATTACGGTCAATGCTGTTGCTCCCGGATATATTGAAACCGAGATGACCAAAAATCTTCCCCAATCCGCCCTGGAACAGTTTTTGGATCTGATCCCCATGAATCGTGCCGGAGATCCGGAGGATGTGGCCAATGTCTGTCTGTTTTTGGCCGGTCCGATGGCGAGTTATATTACCGGTCAGGTGATTCAGGTTGATGGTGGTATGTTAATGTAATCTAAATGTTTAGTGTAAATCATGAATCACAGTAAAACCCTCGTAATGCAATAAAGAATAATTGATGAGGAGGAGTCGAGAATGGCAGTAGAAGATCAGGTAAAGAAAATTATTGTTGAGCAGTTGGGTGTCGACGAGAATCAAGTAACGCCTGAAGCATCATTTATCGATGATCTGGGTGCTGATTCTTTGGACACCGTGGAATTGATTATGGCTTTTGAAGAAGAATTTGGCCTCGAGATTCCCGATGAAGAAGCTGAAAATCTCACCACCGTGGGTGCTGCACTGAAATATCTGCACGAAAATCTGGATGCGTAAGACAAAAAAGTGGGGGCTCGAGTGTCGTGCCCCCTTTTCTGGTTTTATGTTAAACTTGAAGCGTGTACTGTGTGCCTATGGAATTAAAACGTGTTGTTGTAACAGGTATGGGAGTGGTCACCTCTCTTGGACTGACTCTGGACGCGTTCTGGAGTCGTCTGCTCAGGGGTAAATCCGGTATCTCTGCCATCAGTCAGTTTGATGTCACAGAGTTTACATCACAGATCGCTGGTGAACTGCAGGATTTTAATCCAACCGATCATCTTTCGCGTAAAGAGTCACGCCATATGGACCGCTTCTCGCAATTTGCCATGCTTTCGGCTGCCTCTGCAATCGAGAACTCACGTCTCGATCTGGACGCTATTGATCGGGATCGTTTCGGTGTGATCTGGGGATCCGGAATTGGAGGGATGATGTCATTTGAAAAGGAATGCGGGGTTCTGCATTCCAGAGGTCCCAAACGGGTAAGTCCTTTTTTGATTCCTATGCTCATCCCCGACATTGCTCCGGGTCATATCTCTATTAAATACCGGTTCCGAGGCGTAAACTATGCTACTGTTTCTGCTTGTGCCTCTTCTGCTCATGCGATAGGTGACGCATTCAATCACATCCGCCATGGTCGTGCTACGGGGGTTCTTGCCGGAGGCAGTGAAGCACCGATTACCCCTTTGGGGTTGGCTGGATTCTGTTCTTTGAAGGCCTTGTCCACACGGAACGACGATCCAGCGCATGCAAGCCGACCGTTTGATCTCCATCGGGATGGATTTGTGATGGGAGAGGGAAGCGGATCGTTGATATTGGAAGAACTGGAACATGCTAAGGCCAGAGGGGCTCATATCTATGGTGAGATTGTTGGGGTCGGATATACAGCAGATGCCCATCATATTACCCAACCGGTACCGGGTGGGGAAGGAGCGGCACGAGCCATGCGTCTCGCCGTTGAAGATGCCGGAATAGAGCCCTCTGAAATCGGGTATGTCAATGCCCATGGCACTTCTACTCCTTTTAATGACAAGACCGAAACAGCTGCGATCAAAACCACCTTTGGCGATCACGCTGAAAATCTTGCGATCAGCTCAACGAAATCAATGACCGGACACCTGCTCGGTGCTTCGGGCGCGGTGGAATCGATTGCCACGCTGCTTTCGCTGGAAAACGGAATTCTACATCCCACCGCCAATCTGACTATTCCGGATCCTGAATGTGATCTGTTCTACTGTCCGGATGGACCGGTCGAACGACCCGTCACCTATGCGGTATCCAACTCTTTTGGGTTTGGCGGTCATAATGTGAGTCTGGTTTATAAAAAAGCATGAAAAAGACCACTCGTTTAAAAACGTCAGTCGATCGCCTTTTTGCCCGTATCAACGGCAAAATGGCGATCCAGATGGCGAACGAGGACACAAATTTGGTTGGCCTATCCAAGCGGTTATGCTATGCCTTTTCCGATGATCAAATCCTGTTAAAGGCTTTGAAACATCGGTCGTATCTGACCGTGTCGGGAGAATCACGCATTCAATCCAATGAGCGATTGGAACTCCTCGGTGATGCTGTCCTTGGACTGATTGTGACCGAATTCTTGTACCAAGCCTACCCGAATAAAGAAGAGGGCGATTTGACCACCCTGAAATCCGTGCTGGTGAGTCGAAAAAGTCTCTCTAAAATTGGTCGAGAATTGGGACTGGGTCAGTATATGCTGTTGAGTGTAGCAGAGTCAAAATCCGGCGGACGCAAACGCGCGAGTATTCTAGCCGATGCCATCGAAGCGCTTATTGGAGCCATCTATTTGGATGGTGGACTGGCCGAGGCGGAACAGTTTGTCCAGAAAAATATCATATCCCGCCTGGATGAACTCCAGGCTGACGGGGTCATGAAAAACTATAAAAGCATACTGTTAGAGTATTGCCAAAGCGTCAGTTGGGATGGACCTGTTTACGTCGTGGATGATGAAACCGGACCGGATCACGACAAAACCTTTACGGTTGCCGCTATCGTCAATGGAGAGAAAAAGGGGTATGGTGTGGGGCATACCAAAAAGCTCGCGGAACAACAGGCAGCCAAACAAGTCCTCAGAAACGCCAATCTTTTGTAATCCTGTTCCCGTGGTCATGATCGCTTCTGCCTCAGGTTCCCCCCGTCAAGGCGTCATGTCCTGCCATTTATACCTGCTCACATCCACCCAATTGTTTTCGTGCGCGGGTGGATTGTCTTGAACATGTAGAAACGGGACAGATGTCCATGCCTGAATTAACATACCATACCGTGGCCATGCCTGTAGAACATGAGATCAAAATTAAACGATCTCGATTCATCGGACGGGCCACGCCTGTCGAGTCCAGAGAAGCCGCCGAGGCCTTTGTTGCCTCTGTACGCAAACAGTACCATGATGCCACTCATAATTGTTTTGCGTACCGCGTAGAGCAGCAAGATAGGGATGTCATCCGGTTTAATGATGATGGTGAGCCTTCGGGAACCGCTGGCAAGCCGATTCTTCAGGCCATCCAGGGACGGGAGTTGACCGGGGTGGTCGTCGTGGTGACTCGCTATTTTGGAGGTATCAAACTGGGTACCGGCGGTCTGATTCGAGCCTATGGCGATGCCGCTGCTGAAACGCTTGACCGTGCACCCATACGAACGGTGGTTCGTACCGATCGGATCCTCGTGGAATATGCCTATGAATGGTCGAATGCCGTACATAAAACCCTCGAGCAGACAGAAGCCCGGGTGGGATCTTCTCAGTATGGCTCGACCGTAAAGCAGGAAATCTGGGTCCGTAAAGATCAGACCGACCTCTTTATCACAATGTTGACCGATCGGTGTGCAGGGAATATTCATGTCGAGGTCTGAACCGTTGATGATTGCTTTGTTTATCCTCACACTGTTACTGAGCGGATTCTTTTCCGGAAGCGAAACGGCCTATATCTCCTCCAACCGTATCAAATATGCTCTTAAACCCTATCTGGATGAGGAGGAGAAGGGAGGAATCGTTGCCGATGAAACCCGTTTTCTCACCACCACTCTGGTGGGTAACAATGTGGTTATGGTGGCTTGTTCCTCGCTGGCTGTTCTGGTTTTTTCCAATTGGATTTCTGAAAGCCTGTTGGTTGTATTCACTACATTGATTTTATTGACGTTTGGGGAGATTATTCCCAAATCCCTGGCACAACAGATCCCCAATCTGATGGTTCGAACCACCTCTGTTCTGATGACGCTGTTTTACGCTGTTTTTTATCCTCTTATATTTGTCGCACAACATATATCCTCCGCCATGATATCTCTTGTCGATCCCGAACAAAAGTCGGTCTATAAATTGTATGAAAAGCGGGATCTTCCCTTGTTGATTGCAAACTATGTCCGAGTGACTCCCCATGAACGCCTGCTGCTGTCACGCGCGCTACGCATCAGCAAAAGAAGGTTGTCCGAAATCATGATTCCGCGCACGGAGATCGTGGCTGTTAATCTAGAGGAAACCAGTCGTTCTCAGATCAATGATTTGTTCCAATGGTCAGGATTATCCAGACTTCCGGTTTATCGCAACAACCTGGACCATATTGAAGGGTTTGTGTACATTCTTGATATCCTGACCCTGGCAGAGAACTCTCTTTCGGACGTACTGCGACCGGCTTTTTTTATCCCGGAACACACTTTGGCCGTCGGTGCTCTCAATCGTATGCGCAGATTGGGTAAAAGCAGCGCTATTGTGGTGGATGAACACGGGGGAACCGCCGGACTGGTTACCATTGAAGATATCGTGGAACAACTGTTCGGAAGCATTCATGATGAATTCGACCTGACCATTGAGCGGGTTCGTGTGGTTTCTCCTCATGTGTTGATTGCAAACGGTCGGGCCGAGGTGAGAGAACTCAATGAAAAGCATCATCTCAGATTACCCCTCGGTGAGTATGTCACCATAGCAGGCTTGATCACCGCCCATCTGGGAACGATTCCTCGCCCGGGCGAGGAAATTCAGTTGCGACGATGTCGTCTCATCATTACGCGTGCCGATGAACGCCGAATTCTCGAAGTGAAGATTATCAAACAACTTGGATTGCATTGATACGGATGATCTATGAAATCTCTATGGCTCTCTCTTATGCTCATGCTGCTCCTGATGGTGCCTGCACAGGTTGCTGCTGATTCACCCTCCATGGATCCGGTGCGGGTTTCCTCTCTGGAGGATACGCTGGTGTTCGAACGGACACTCTATTCGCTTTCCACCCGCTTTTCATCATCCGATACCCTGTTACTGAACCGACTTGTGCCCCGTCTTTCGGTTCAACGAATCGATTCTGTCGGACCCCATCGTATGGTGTGTTGGTTGATGATTTTACCCGGTTTTGTGGATTTTGGACAGTTTTCTGCCGTCGTTCTGGATTCTCGTTCCAGGGTCAAATGTAAAACGCAGCTACCCATCCATTATGCCGGTGAACCCCGAATCGATCGGGTCACCTTTTCTCCGTCACGTCAACACAGTGGAACCGATACCCTAACCCTGGAATCCAGTGGACGTACCATCACCCGAATGACGATCGAGGGGCATGGATTGTTTGCGTCCACCACCGTTTCATTTGATGATCCGGCAATTCAGGTTTTAGACTCCCCGAGCTGGCGTTCATGCAATCCACCTAACCATCTGACCATTGGACTGGAAATCGACACCGAACATGTTCAGAGTGGGTCGGTACGATATCGTTTGCAAAGTCCCTATGCACAAAGTGCCTTTTCCACTCTGGTGTTGAGACGACCGGGTCCGCCACGGGTATTCAACTCTTTCCAGGATGTGATTGCCGATGGGAGTCAGCACCGCTTTATTCTGGAAGGCGACTCTTTTGATCCCGCCATGACCGTGTCTTTGTTGCCCTCCAACGGATTTGCCCGGGTTCGCGTCTCCTCTCTGTCGCAGGCGACGGTCTCGTTCGAACTTCCGGTCCTCGAGAAAAGCAGGTTCTATCGGTTTGTCCTGACCAATCCCGATGGTCAGAGCGATACCACGCGTACGTTTTTTGCACGAGCCGTACCCTCTTCCAATGCCCGTGTTCGATTCATAGAAGACGGGACGCTTTTTATCGACACTCCCACCCGGGTGGCATTTCGTGTCGAGGTGCGCGGAAGCCGAAAACTCTATCCGCATCGCAACTATTTTCTTGACGTCGCGGACAAGCAGTTTGATGTGTCTGTTATCAATGACAGTACCTTCGAATCCGTACTACGGATTCCGTTTGACAGCGATCGTCCCGTCACCAATCAATTTGTTTTCTCTGTTCATCAGCGAGGACGTCCACCGCAATGGCGTGGAGTACTGAACGCAGAGTCTCCACCTCGTGTCGATTATGTCTCCCCGAACCGGGTGATTCATCCCGGTGATACATTGCGGATTGTACTCAAAGGGCAGGACCTGGAGGATATCTCTACCTACATCGATGATCCGGCTGTTCAGTTCAGTGTCCTGGAAAATCGGGGGGACTTTGTTCGGCTACAGGCTATCGCTGAAAAACAAGTGAGCCCTGGATCTTATCCTCTTTACCTTCGCTCCCGCAATGTGAGTTTTCGCTTTTCCAAATACCAGATCATGATCCGCCCCTGGCAACCCTTTTCGGACTATATCGATATCCGGCTATCTGACCGGACACAGCCTCTGGCAGATTCCCTTTGGCACTCCTCTGCAGCGGTTCCCATACAGCGAAATGACCTGATTACCATTCATATCCATCCTCACCGGATTCGACCTGAGCTCGGACATCAGAAAGTTAAAGTGAGTGGTGTATTGATGGACTCTTCAAACACCATCCGTGCCGAAGCCTACAACCAGAAACTCTTTGAGGTGACGCCGGGAACAGGGACCCTGACCTGGAAATGGCGTGTGCGGGAACGGATTAAAAGTGGTGATCGCATCGAAATTATTCTCGAGAACACACAAAGACAAAACCGGAGCAGCAGAACCTTTTTTGTACGTCCACACTGGTCCGAAGCCTTTCGCGGATCCACGTCGTTTGTGCTTTTTAAACTGCCGTTGGGTGAGGGCAATACCGAACTCTTGAAATCCATTGGAATCGGTATCTCTTATCGTCCACCCAATGGTAAACAATTCATCGAATATGACGCCTCTTTTCTTTTGGGCAACGTTTCATCAAACAATGAGAATTTGCAAGTACAGGTTGGATTTGGGATCAGTGCCATCTTTTGGAAGCATCTGCAGCTGGGTGTGGGAACGGATCTGACCGGTTCGGCATTTCAGTCAGCGTTTTTCTTCGCTGGCACCCGATTCAACGTTCCCATCTGGTGGTAGCCCCTGCACCCACCGGAGTGAGAGCTCGGAACCGTCTGCGTGTCCAATTCAGGTTCTGCTTGATTTTTCTCAACGCTTTTATTACCCTCTTTTGGATGTCCCGCTGACAGACCGGACACCCATTGCCCGGTATCTTTTGTACTATTCCATGGCTGTGCCTTATCCGCTCGTCCTTCCTCTGATGGGGGGGGCTGTTTTCTATTCCCTGATGAGCATTCCACTCAACTGGAGACCGGGGACAGTCATTGGT
>CAYPUH010000211.1:0-8143 GCA_964413725.1 uncultured Cytophagia bacterium | reverse complement strand
CTCAGAGTGGATCACGGTGACAGTATCTTTATCCGCATGATTGTCCAAGAGGGTATCGTTCGCTGCTGAAACCTCGCTATAAGCGATCAGCTTTTCCCCCTCACTGGCATTTGACTGAATACGACCGTGGACACCAATGCGAACGGTACCGGCAGGAGGTAAATCCTCCAAGGCCCAAAACAATGTATCATTGCTGATTCGTGTAGGAGTCCGATCCCATCCATCCATAATAAAATGAGCAGGAAAAACACCAAACAGTTCAAGAGTCTTACCGGTAACAGGGCCTCCATTATGAACAGAAATCGTATAATCAACAGAGTCGTCTGGAAATCCATATCGAAGCGTATCTAATGAGACAACCACCATGGAATCGGTAAAAGACGAAATATCTACCGCAAGATCTGCCAACGATTCCGGAGGATTCCCAGACTCGTCCGCATGGTTAAAAACACGAACGGTTTTTGAATTATTGGTACTGTCCAAATCGTTGGCAACGAGTAATTTGACCTCATTATCCAGTGGGGTGAGACCTGCAGGCATTTGGGGAGGCACGGTGACATCCAGAGTAAAGATCATAGAATCATCCGGAGCTAGGTAAGGCACGTCCCAAATAACTTTTTGTCCAATACCATCCATTGGAAGAGGGAAATGGTCCTCTATGGTGAGGGAATCGTCCAGAGTGCTGACCAGGCGAGCATTTCGGATGACATTCAGATAATTATTATGAACGACATACCGATAAGTAATCGTTTCGGATGGATATGAAACCGGCATGAGCTGTCCATCAATCTGACCTTCGTGTTCGGCAAAAGCCTGAGCGGTCACGGCACCATCGACTAGAGGTTCAGCGATTACCTCGAGACTATCAACAATCTTGACGCTCTCTGGACCGTTTATGGGGCCGTTCAAAAGCTCTGGATGTTCATCGGCAATATAAGCCACATGATTCATCATAATGGTGCTGGCACCTTCAGGCAAATAAAAACGTCCTGCATCCCGCCAAATCGTATGTGGTGGCCCGGGATCATCGACGATCACCTTATAAGGACCTGCATTGGAATCCACAGGTGTAATTGTCAAATTGTCATGTATGATGGTAAAGAAAAAACTCTCATTTAGCTGATCATCCCCGCTGTTGTACAAAATCTTGGGCACAATTCGATAGTATCCCGGTGTTTCGATCTCTATATCAACTACCTTGGCTGTCATATGTTCAGGACCTTTATCCGCACGTACACCAATTGTCACTTCAATCAAATAGTCCTGAATCTCCTGCTCCTGAGCCATAAGGAGAGCGAATGAGACAAACACCAGAAAGACCAGCCAGACCAATCGATTTGTGTTAGGTTTCATAGAGACATCCATTCCATTTTTTCAAAGTACCCCAGCTTTCATCCGATCACTAAGGTGCCGATCAGATTGGGAACAATCAAAGTTCCATGCTATCTACATCTGTGGTGTCCGGTCAGCAATAAAAACGAACGGGCATACGATCCCGGCGGCAAACAAATAGAACACCCGAATACATTGCAAAAATAATACCACAGAATAAAGTCTTTAAATAACAAACACTTAAACAAAAACAGGGCGAGTGGACAATGGTGAAAAAACCAAACAAAGCTATTTACTTGGTGATTTCACCAGATGCAAAAGCAGGAGGTCGGTTCAAGGAAGCAACAGAGACAGGTAAAGACACAACACACCGGTATTTCAGATAAAATGAAAGGGCAAAGGACGTCTAACAACTCTAATAGCCATAGAAGGATTCTGAACGTATGTTTTCGATATCAAAATCATCCTTTAGCATAGCGGAAACAGTGTCAACCATACTGGGTGGTCCACACAGATAAAATGTTGTCTGATGTGGTTTTGATACGTGCTGTTCGATAAAATTCTTATCAATCAGGCGGGTTTCACCTGACCAATCAGAGTCATCAGAACCCTCTGTTAGGGTCGGTATGTACGTGAATGCCTCAAAAGAGTCTTGCAAATCAGAAAAAAAGTTGTGGTAAGCGGTTCTTTCCAAGGTCCTATTAGAATACAGCAAAACAATGGAATTACGGAATTGTTTTTGCTTTTCATGTTGCAAAATACTCAAAAACGGTGTAACGCCAATACCACCGGCAATAAAGACAGATTGTGAATCCTCTTCATACAGGACAAATTCTCCTCTCGGTCCTCTCATCACCAGTTCCGTATCGGAGGGTATATCGTACAATGTCTTTTTGAATCCGCTACCTGTCAAACGTGTTGTAATGGCCAATTTGTGTTCAGAGGGAGCAGAGGATAACGTAAATGTTCTGATTGGCCCTTTGGGGTCATCGTGGTCCAGATGGGGCAATTGTAAAAACACGTGTTGTCCTGCCTGATACTCAAAATTATCCGGCTTTTTGAAATGAAACTCTACCGTATCCGCTGCGACCGTTTTTTTTTCCTTTAAAAATGTGGTCCACTCTTTCATTGTTAGCCACCCCACTATGTTAGGTTCATTCATAAGAGGCCAAGATAAAATCCACGATTCGTTCTTCCCGTGAAACGCGACTGACTTTAACGGTTATCTTGTCTCCAAGCCGGAATGCCCGTCCCTGGTTGGTGCCAATGAGTACAAAATTTTTATCATCATATACATAATAATCATCATCGAGGTCACTCACGTGAACCAAACCGTCTAATAAAAACTGTGGCAAATGAACAAAAATTCCGAAATTTACAATTCTGGATATATAACCGGTATAAATCTCTCCGAGATGGTCTTCCATAAACTCTACCTGTTTGAGTTTTACAGAATCTCTCTCTGCCTGCATAGCTCTGATTTCGCATTCTGTTGAATGTTCACACATTTTTTCGAGTGTTTTTTTGTTCTCGAGGTTTTGAGGGTCATTGTGATATCGTTTAAGCAATCTATGAACCATCAAATCGGGATATCGTCGGATGGGTGACGTGAAGTGAGTGTAATCGTGGTACGCAAGTCCGAAATGTCCAACATTATCGATTGAATACTTTGCTTTCATCATCGTTCGAATCATCGCATGGGTCAAAATGGATGAGGAGGGATGGTCTTCAAACGTTTGGGTCAGATTCTGAAAGAAT
The DNA here is from genome assembly GCA_964413725.1 of uncultured Cytophagia bacterium. Taxonomy (GTDB): domain Bacteria; phylum Zhuqueibacterota; class Zhuqueibacteria; order Residuimicrobiales; family Oceaniaggregativiventaceae; genus CAYPUH01. Next base: position 5,053 of record CAYPUH010000211.1, on the reverse strand, counting down.
CTGGGTCTGATCTTTTTAGGCATTTTGATATCGAATCCAAATGCTCTGGTCAATTGCAGAAACGCTTCCACACTTTCGCGATCGGGTTGCTCATGTATTCTATACACAAACGGAAATTCTTGATTGAATTTTTTTTGCATAACAACGCCAATATGTTTCGCCACAGTTTCATTGGCGAGAAGCATAAATTCCTCTATCATTCGATTGGTCGTCAATGACGATTTTTTCATCAATCGAATGGGGTGGCCTTTTTCATCCAATTCGACATTCAGATCCAATGTCTCAAAGTCGATACTTCCACGGTTTTTGCGGCGACTCCTAAGTCGCTCGTAACAGTCTTTCATATCATTCAATACATCGGACCAGGAATCATCTGCATCTCCATCCAGAATAGCCTGTGCTTCCCGATAATTAAATCGTCTCTTGTTTTGAATGACAGAGGGAAGGATATCATAAGATTCTATATATCCATCCCGAGTCAAATCAACCATCACGCGATAAGTAAGGCGATCTTCACCTTCTACAAGGCTACAGATAGCGTTGGACAACCGTTCGGGTAACATGGGTATGACCCGGTCAACCAGATAAACAGACGTACCTCGTTTTCCTGCTTCTTCGTCAATTCCGCTTTTTTCCTTAACATAGAAACTGACATCAGCTATATGAACACCCAGTCGAAAGCCACCAGTTTTCTTCCGCTCGATGGATATGGCATCATCGAAATCTTTTGCATCCTCAGGATCGATGGTGAGTACCGGGGCTTCTCTGAGGTCAAGTCGTTTCTTGACTTCCTGTTTCGGAATGTCTCGGGGGATCGTTTCAACGGCTTTCAAAACGTTGTCAGGAAATTGGGTTTCAAACTGAAAATCATGAACCAGGGACAAGATGTCGACACCGGCATCATCGGCAAATCCGAGAATTCGGATAATGCGTCCGATCGGATTCAAATGCGCGTGTTCCCACTCGCAAATTTCAGCGACCACCTTTTGACCATCCTGTGCATTATGGTCCTGCTCAGTATCAATTACAATATCGACCTGAACTTTAAGATCATCCGGGATCACATACCCGAATCGACGTCCATATCGGAAGGTTCCCACAATCTGTTTGCGATGCCGTTGCAACACCTCTACGACCATGCCCTCGGGATTTTTCCCGGTTGTGCTGGCAAAAAGACGGGCACGAACCACATCCCCATGCAACGCCGTACCCATATTTTTTTTGCTGACAAAGACGTCGGGGCCATCCGAGCGGGAGACAAAGCCGTATCCTTGTGATTGTACGTGAAGCTTTCCCTGACACTGGGAGGACCGTGCCACTGCGCTGTAGTGGTTTTTCTTGAGACGCAGGATATTGCCTTCTTCCGCCATTTCACGCAATGCTGAGCGGAGTTGAGCATACTTTGCTTTGGGAAAGGATAATCGTCTGGCGACTTCTTTGGGTTTAAAATACTTGGACGGGGCGCCCTCGAGCAAATCCTGTATGGATTGTTTCAAAGATGTTTTTGCGGGTTTACTCACAAGACCTCCTTTCGGGAGGAGAGTTCAATAGGCATACATCCTCATAGCATGAGGTTCAGATACATTCATGGCAAGGTATGAGGTTGGGTTGCGAATCGCTGAAGCCGTTCGCTTTGTTTACCACTTTAAATCATCCTGTTTGACACTTGGATAGGCTTGCAATTGTTTGCGAAAAATCTCCACAATGTCATTCAGTCGTTGCTCTGTTTTGGCCTCAAACCGGAGCACCAATACCGGCTGGGTGTTAGATGCCCGAACCAATCCCCATCCATTACCAAACTGGACCCGAGCACCGTCTATGTCGATAGTGTGGTACTGTTTGCTAAATTGTTTCACCAGGGAATATACCACTTGAAACTTGACATCATCGGCACACTCTACACGTATTTCGGGCGTGGAGACAAACCGCGGCACAGTGTTTGTCAACTGAGACAAAGATTGGCCGGAATTGGCGACCAGTTGTAACAGACGTCCTGAGGCATACAGTCCATCGTCGAATCCAAAAAAATTATCTGCAAAAAACATATGTCCGGACATTTCTCCGGCCAGTGGAGACCCGATTTCTCGCATCTTAGCTTTTAGCAGAGAGTGGCCCGTTTTCCACATCAAAGGTTTCCCTCCGGCATTACGGATGACCTCAGGTAATCCCTGAGAGCATTTGACATCAAATACGATCGTTGCACCGGGGTGTTTTTGCAGCACGTCCTGACTGAATAGCGCAAGCATCACGTCTGAATAGACCAAATTACCGGCATCATCTACTGCTCCCACTCGATCGGCATCACCATCATAGCCGAGTCCCAGATCGGCCTTTTCTTCCAATACCCGTGCCTGAAGATCCCGCATAAACTCGGGAACGGTGGGATCGGGCAGATGATTTGGAAACGAACCATCCGGTTCACAATAAAGTTCAACAACCTCGTGCCCCAAATCACGCCAAAGTTGGGGTGCGATGGGTCCTGCAGTCGCGTTCCCGGCATCGACAACGATTTTCAGGGATCGATCGAATGAAATTTTCCCCTTTAACATTTGAATATAGTGTGGAAGCAATTCGGCCTTTTCCTCTGTTCCCCCCGCCTTAACGGCAAAATCCTGTTCAACGATTATCCGTCTAATTTCTTGAATATCCTCACCATATATGGCACCCAACCCTTCACTGATTTTAAATCCATTAAACTCGATAGGGTTGTGACTCCCGGTGATCATTACACCACCATCGGTTTTAAAATATACAATGGAATAATAAAGGGCTGGCGTGGGGACCTCAGCTATATTGATCACGTTGAGTCCGGTGGTCAGTAATCCCTTAATGAAGAGCTTTTGAAGATGGGGAGAAGAAAGACGCATATCATGACCGCACGTCAGGGTTCGATGGCCCCGTCGGGCCATCAGCGTCCCAACACCACGTCCCAGATTGTACGCCACGTCATCTGTCAAATCCGTCTCAACGATCCCACGGATATCATATTCTCGGAAGATTCGTTCATTCATTGCTCACTCCTATTGTCAACAAATAGAATACGATCCCGGCCGGCAAGATCTTTAATGATTTGAGGATCTGGGAATCCGCTATCTTGAAACAATTGTTTAACGAGATCTCCCTGAGAAGCCCCGATTTCGACAAAGGCAGCACCCGGAGCGCGGAGGACTTTGTGGATACGCTCAGCGAGTATGGGATAAAAATCAAGACCGTTCGAACCTGCCAGCAAGGCTGTGCGGGGTTCAAAATCTCTAACATTGGATTCAAGTGCATCAAACTCAGATTGAGATATATAGGGCGGGTTGGACAGAATCAGATCAAATCCTGTTTCCGATAATTCCGACCAATCCGACTGCAGATCAGCTTTATGAAAGTCGATACGATCCTCTACTTGATGCCGGCTTGCATTTTTTCGGGCGATGGCCAGCACTGATTCTTGAAGATCGATTGCCACCATCCGTGCCTGGGCGCAATAGTGCGCAAAAGAGACAGCGACATTTCCGGAACCCGTACCAACATCCAAACTGATGAGGGGCTCACCTTCACGAAAATGGGCATCGGTCCACTCGAGGGCCTTTTCGACGAGAATTTCAGTCTCTGGTCGGGGAATTAAGACATCAGGAGAGACATAAAGTGAAAGTGACATGAATTCGGTTTCACCAACGAGGTATTGAACAGGTTCATGCGTGAGACGTCTTTTAAGCAGACGTTTAAACGCGGACAGCTCCGCAGGGGTTAAAGGACGATCAAAATTGAGATAGAGATCAATCCGACTCATCTTCAGAACATGAGCCAACAACCATTCAACTTCCAACCGGCTGTTTTCGACTTTTCGTTCTTTTAGATAATTCGCCGTCCAGTCAACAAGTTCTACGATTGACCATTGTCGGGGGGGGGTCATGCTTCGACTTCTTTTAGCTTTTCACTTCGATCTGCCGCTTTTAGTTTTTCGATTACCATACCCAAATCACCCATCAAAATTTCCTCAAGGCGATACAATGTCAGGGCTATTCTATGATCGGTAACCCGGTTTTGAGGAAAATTATAGGTGCGAATTTTTGCACTTCGATCACCGGTACTCACCATGGATCGTCGTTCAGCGTCCAGTTTTTCATGTTCCTCACGCATAGCGGCTTCATAAAGACGTGCGCGCAAAACCTTTAGCGCCTTGGCCTTATTCTTATGTTGGGATTTTTCATCCTGGCACGTCACAACCATACCCGTGGGAATATGAGTGATTCGTACGGCCGAATCCGTTGTATTAACGCTCTGGCCTCCAGGACCGGACGAACGATAGACATCAATTTTAAGATCGTTGGGATCAATCGTCACATCAATTTCCTCTGCTTCCGGCAGCACGGCTACCGATGCTGCAGACGTATGGATGCGCCCGCTCGTTTCTGTTTCTGGAACTCTTTGAACCCGGTGAACACCGCCCTCAAACTTTATATTTCCATAGACATTTTGGCCATTCAAAGCAAATGTAATTTCCCGATATCCTCCAATACCCTGTGGACTGGAGTTTATGATGTCTAGCTTCCACTTTTTTTGCTCGGCATATCGGGAATACATACGAAAAATGTCCCCCGCAAACAAACCAGCCTCATCTCCCCCTGTTCCGGCGCGAATTTCAATAATGGCATTTCGGGCATCCCGGGGATCTGAAGGAATCAGCATCATTCTAATCTCATCTTCAAGGGTCATCTTTTTCCGAGTCAATTCCTCAAGTTCCTCTTCTGCCAGTTCCTTGATCTCTTCGTCCTGAGTATCCTGCAAGACCTGCTGGGCACTATCAAGGTCGGCCAGACATTTTTTATATGTACGAATCGCCTCGACGATCTCTTTTAAAGAACTGCTCTCCCGAGCCAATTTCTGATAGTTTGAAGGATCATTATATATTTCGGGATTGGAGAGTTCATTTGCAATCTCTTGATATCGATTCTCGACACTATCCAGTTTATGTATTAGCACTCATAGCCTCTAAAAACTGTTCTCTTACTTGTTTTGACCCGTGTAGGGATACCCGAAAACATGCGAGGTGATCGTCTGGATC
>CAYPUH010000210.1:0-8147 GCA_964413725.1 uncultured Cytophagia bacterium | reverse complement strand
GAGCATCAGAGCGTCTGCCGTAGACATGAGCGCGGCCAGAAGACAGGAAATCATCAATCCCAGCAGCCCGATTCCGAGCGATCCCAATAGATCGCGACAGGCATAGCCCCAGAGATAGTCCGGATTTTTGACAACGTCCGCATAAAGAATGACCAAAAGGAGTGCAGAGATACCCCAGACCAGAGTGGCCGCGCGTTTGATATAGATTCCGGTGGTGAATCCGAACCGGGCCGTGTATTCATCCTTTGCAGAACCACAGGCCACCAATTGATTGGCTTGAATGGCCACATTGATCTGACTGACAATGAGGATTGCGATAATATAATACCAGGTAAAATCCACCATTGCGGGAGAGCCCCAGATATCGAATGCTGCTTCTGGCAGTCGGGACTGGGCGGTTTCTATGATACCGGACAGACCGGAACCACCGTAAATCGAATTGATTTTCGTCGCGGCAAAGGGTAAAAGCAACAGAGAGAGAATCACGATAAAAATCCCTTGCAGGGTATCGGTCAGAAAGGCAGCCTCGAGACCACCGAAAACGGCGTACAGAATCACGATAATCGCCACCGTCCACATCAACATATTTTCATCAATATAAGAAAACTGTCTCCTGGGTTTTTCCAATCGTAGTTGATCCAGCTTCTGCCGCTGTTCGGTAGACAGGAGGGCGGCATCCATATCTTCAAGTTTGGACCATTCCTGTGCCTTTTCATATTCGAGGCGTTCTTCAACCGTCAATTGAGCCGGTGGTTTGGGGGTCATGCCGGTGATGGTCCGGCTCATCGCCTTGAATCCCAGACCGATCACGATCATAAAAAAGACAGCACTCAACAATGCATAGAGCGCAGCCAATCGTTTTGATCCGAATCGTTCCTCAAAATAATCCCCTAATGTAAGCAGACGCATTCGCCTGTACCAGATAGACGTGATCCAATAAATGGGTAGACTGAACACACTGGTCAGGCTTTGCCAGATGCCGGCTATGCCGTTGCGATAGACGATCACTGAAATGCCCACCGCGCTTTCCACAGATGTTCCCTGCCCGAATGCGGCAAAGGTCTGCACGAATTTGCCAAAACGGCGACCACCCAGAAAATAGTCTTCCTGATTTTTAATACGTCTGGACGCCCAATAGCCAATACCCAGGACAAACAAGAAATAGATCAGAATGGAGATTAGATCGATGAGGGGGAGGCCCAGCATGAGTTTGATTCCTTTCCCGATTAGATTCCCGGCTCCGGTTCGATGCCATAGCGGTGCAAAAGCTGTACGGCCCGATGGTATTCCTGGATGGGAGCTTCTATCATACAGGCAATGTGATTTACAGATCCCAATTGTGTTTCCAGACAGGGTAATGCCTGAAATGGATCATTGACCTGATTATGAAAAAACTGTGTCAATTTTTGATTCGCATGCACTGTGTTCAAAACCTGTGGCCATTGAAGCAAATCAGGAGCCCCTTCACCCGGAACCCATTGGATGCCACGCACGGCAGGTGAGGACATCAGAGTCTTCAGATGGGCAAGTTGTCCCTGACCGTCCATATGATAAAAGGCCCTGTCGAGTTTTTGCGCGGTGGCAAGCAGTTCCGGCCAGACAAATTCGTCAAACATGTCCGGTCCGATCATATAACAAAAATCACATTGTAGCATGTAATAGGATGTGGAGGAGAGCAGGGGCGTCCAGCAAGAAAAACCGGGGTTCCGACGGCCATTCAGATCGGTAAAGAGTCGGAAACATTGCCACCAGGCTTCATGCCCCTCCCACAGCAATCGTTTTACCTGGTCGGGATGGTCATAGAGATCCAGCAAAAGATGTTCAGCGGGACGAAAGGTGGAGAGAATATCCAGGCTGCCGCCGAGATCCGTTATGCCGATCTGGACATGACCTTGCCAGCGACGTTCTGCTGCTTTGATCAGGTCACAGATGCGACGCAGCCAGACCGAATCCTCCTGGATGGCGAATGAACAATCGGAAATGTGTTCAAGCGACTCGGGAAGAAACCAGGCTGTTCCGGCACCGTTGTGCAGATGGGCACCGAGAAATGCAGCCAGAATGCCGGGTCCGAAATTGGGACGAAAATCGGGAAAGGCATCGCCGAGAAATCGGGTTCCCGACAGTTCATAGTCCATGCGGTCAATGATTTGTTCCGGTGGGGTGGAGAGATCATAAAAGGAGTGGAATTCGTAATAGGGACAATCGGGTTCGGGGCGGCCGGGATCGGCACCTGTCAGTCGAATCTGGATCAGAGGGCGGTCCAGCGTGCCTGCCCACCACTGTTCCGATGCGTCCCGTACCGCTTGCCACCGGTTGTCTGTAAAGTGTAGCGATGTCATATTCTTGTTCCGTTCAGGATCCCAGTTCAAGACAACGATTGCGGTAGTGGAGATACTGTTGCCAACTCACTTCAGGTGGAATGCCGTGATCCACAGTGGGGATATATCCCCCGCGTCTGCGCATCACCGGCAGAATCGTTTCCACATGCCGGTCTATGGCCTCAGGTCCCCGACTCAGGACTCGTTTGTCGATACCGCCACTGATGATCAGATCGGGCCAGTGCCGTCCCACCTCGACCACATCACAGCCTGAAGCCACCTCAAAGGGACTCATCATATCCATTCCAATACCCTCCCGATACACATCGATAACCGGAATCGCATATCCATCCGTATCCAGCTGGATATAAAGATGACGGTTGCTGTCGAGCTGTCGGCGTCGAATGTTGGTGACAAGTTGTTGATAATACGGAAAGAGGAACTCCCGTATCATATCAGGTGAAATGAGAGGACCGTGATTGAAGCAGATATCCTCGCCCAGAAACAGTTCGTCCAGGGTGACAAATTGTTGATGGCGGGCGATGATTGTGTCCGCAAGGGAGAGCCATGCCCGCATACAGTCGTGGATGAGATCCGGATCGTCATAGACACGATAGAGGAGTTCTTCAGGACCGATGAGACTGCGCAGATACATATAACCACCGATCATCCACTGCTGAATCACGAGCCCCTGTGCTGCGGCCTGTCGGGCTTTTTCCATCCGGTGATTCAGGCTTTTGAGACGCCCCTTGCTATGAGGATTTAGTCGCCATTTGACGGTTTCTTCCCAGGTTCTCCGGTCTTTGACCGGATGATCGAGGTATTCCGGCATGAATCCCTGTCGCCGACCTTTAAAGTAGAGCACTTTACGTCCGGCAGGATCCTGAACCACTTCGGTCTCTCCGCGGTCTTCCAGGATAACTTCCGGAAAGGCGGGATCGAATTCGGCCTCACAGAATCCCAGTTGCATCAACCTGTGATGACCGGGCGGGTCAAAGTGGAACAGCTCGTCCAGATCCGTGTCCGGATCCAACCCGTTTTCAAACCAGGAGGGCAGACACATCCACAAACCAAAGGTTTTCTGAATAAACGGAGCGTCCGGCACGCGAGCATAGGTTTGTCTCAGTTTCAGGGCTGAAGGGTGTATCTGATCTGGCGGAACCATCGCATGAATACCGTCTTGTGGGGTAGTGGACGTATGGGTTTTTTGCATAATCAGGGTTCCAAGTCGCTTTCGGGTTGGGGTCCGATGCGATCAAACGGTATGGCCGCAAAACCGGGACATTCCTGCCATACGGCTGAGTCTTTTTTCAAGTTAAAGTTCATTGTCTCCGCATCCACAAACCCGGGATCCTCGAGAGTGATATAGAGATCCTCAAAGTCACAGTTGGCATGCCAACCGACGAGGCGTACGGTTTCTCCCTGTTGGGCGATCACGTTGTTTTCAAACCGGTTCCGTCTGGGGTACATGCCCACAAATCCTTCACCTTCCGGTGCCTCATCCAGCCAATCCACCAGTTCAGGATATCGGGTACTGTAGGGTGGGCGTGTGATATCCAGCAGCTGGGTCAACCGTCGCCGATAGACGCCGTTTTCACCAAAGTAATAGTCCCAGTGTCCGATCGCAAAATCCCACCACATGGATTTCTGGACAAATGCTGGCCCATAGGCACCGATAAACAGATTGTTGGTGATGGTGATATCACTGCCTCCATTGCTATAGACCGAGCCATACGAGGCCACTTTGTAGAACACATTGGCGTGAACGGTGGCGCCGCAGATCCCGTCATCAAAATAGACTCCCATAGTCCATTTTCGATCGGGGCGGCCAATATGGTGGAAAAAATTATATCGAATCATCGTCCCCCGGTCGCTGGGGTCTCGTCCGGTATACCAGGCGGATGTATCATTGGAATTGCGCGCCACATGGTGAATATGGTTGTATTCGTAAAGGTGTTCGTTACCGTTGGCAAAAATGGCATGCCAGTTTGAGTTATAGATATCATTGTGTACGACGCGGTTTCCACATCCATCCACAATCACGCCGGCCCACCCGTTTTTATTGCGTCGGTTATAATCATGAATTGTGCAATGTTCCACAACACAGTTACCGGGGATAAGATTTTTTTTACTGCCTCCGCTCAGATAGATCCCGCCGCTGCCGGTGTTGTAGACGGTGCAGCGGGAGATGACGTGGTCATGGCCTGCGTTTCGGTCCCAGGTGGTATATTTGTACAGTTGTGCTTTCAGACTGCCGATACGTCGCGAGACCGGCTCCCCTTCATAGTCGTCATGAGTGATATTTGGGAACGTTTGTCGCGCGCCTTGTCCCATGAGAATGCCCAGAGTCCCCAGATTACGGAAGGTGCATCTTTTGATCTGATTGTGGTGACCTCCTTCCATATAGACTCCTATACCCCGTGAGCATTCGATGATAATATCCTCAAGAGAGACATGGGAGGCGCCATGCATCACAACCAGAGGATCCTCCAGCTCGGTGACCGTGATGTCAGCATCTTTGAGGTTGCTTGAGGGCCACAGATAGAGGATGCCGGACTCGCGGTCGAGATACCATTCACCGGGTTGATCCAGTTCTTGCAGAATGTTGAGCGCCACATAGTGCTGGAAGGGTTCTCCGGAACCCAGTCCATACATGTGAGGGGAGGCAAGCTTGACCTGGCGTGTTTCCGGATCGATCCATTCGACTTTGATCTGATCATCAGCGTAGCCATTGTGAAACGTTCCCTGAAACCAGATGTCGTCCAGATTCGCCCATTGGGCATGGCGGTCGTCGGTATAGACAAATGTGCCGCCGCGGATGTTTTCATAATCCCGAATGCGTGGAATGGAACCGGTGTCGATGATCCGTCCGATGAGAATGGAGCCTTTGTTGGGATACCGTGCCAGGGTCATCGTTTCATCATTGACTACCAGTTCCAGGGGAGCGGGAACGACGGGTAGCGCGTGACCGTATTGCCGGTGTTTGCCAAAGTCGGTGATTCCCTGATCGTACAGATTGATGTGAACGATGGAATCGGCCGCTTCGGGAGCCAGTCGTTTGCGGAGATCCGCATCGGTGACGGGTGCAAAATCGGTTCCTTTCAAGGGTTGACCACCGCGCAGTCGTACCATTTCTCCGGGAAGGGCCCGATAGCGGATACGACGCTCGGCAGTACCCGAATCCTGCTGCAACAGTTCAAAGGACCTCTCCAGGGAGTAGATCCCTCCTTTAATCCATACCGTTATCTCTTCAGTCGAGTTTGGAATGGCTTCCCGCACGGCCTGCCGGGCGCGCGTCAGGGTGGCAAAAGGGTTTTCGCGAGACCCTGGACGCGTGTCATCGCCTTCGGGAGAGACGTAGAAATCGATAGAGGCACTCCAGACGCTTCCCCACATGAGAACAAGAATCAGCATCGCTCGTTTCATGATAATCTCCTGTTGTCAATAGACTCCGAATTCTCGAAATGCCCGGCACATGGCATGAATATTTACCGTTGGGATATCCAGGGCGTCCGGTGTGGTATAGGACATGCTGATCAACCCGCCATTGTGTCCCCCCAATGTACCGATCATCCGTCGAACATAGGCAATGATGGCCTCCGGATCGGACCGGGTCATGATATGCTGGATATCGGCGGGACACCAAAATGCCAGTTGTCCTCCGAATCGTTCCGAGAGGGTTTCCAGCCCCATGTTCATCTGTTGATCCATCTGGATCACATCGAGACCGGCCTCTATAAAATCGGGGAGAATGTCGAGGATATGACCGCAGGAGTGCATCCACACATCCATTCCCAGGTCATGTGCCACAGACCAGTTGCGATGGTAGTGAGGCAGGTAAACATCCCGAATGGTGTTACGGCTGACCATCAGCCTGTCCTGGAGACCCCAGTCGTCATAGGCCATCACACCATCACATCCAAGTTTTGCCATCAACCGAATCGATTCCCGTTGTTTGGCAGCGAGGCGCTCGAGCCAGGCGTCGAGGGCATCCGGTTCGTCATGATAGGCCATAAACAGATTTTCGAGTCCCATCAGATTATGTGTGCATTCGTGCAGGGAAGCGAATCCCATGACACCGAGAACATATTGCTGTTGATGATTGTTTTGGATGGCGAGATGATAGTCGTGATAATAATCCGGATGATTGCGTTCGGGAAAGCTATAGTCCGCGTGTTTTGAGATCGATTCGAGAGGCCAGGATTTGGCTTCCCCCATGGTTTCCGATTCGTCAGTGGCACGTTCCCAGACCACCCCCCAAGCATCGACACGGCGTTCCAGACGGCCCTGGCGTGTCCAGGGTTGTCTGTCAGGCGGCTGGGCGTCATTCATGGTCCAGGGAGCGGCCCAAAGAATATCATTCGGACCCGAGTCCGGAAGATAATGGGGGATGCGGTCGGGGTATTCACAGTGAATGGCGCGATCCACCCGCTCACGAGATGTCATGGGTTCTCCTCTCGTAAACGGATGGCTGCCTCGATCATGGCCAGATATCCCTCGACGGGAACATAGTCCGGAATGGAATTGCCCGATCCCAGAGCATATCCTCTGGCGAGTTGACGATAGCGACGGCCCCGATCCATTACCCGTTCAATAATCCTGTCCGGTGAATCCTGACAGAGGATGTCCACATCAATTCCGCCCAGCAAGCCGATTCGGTTGCAATAGTGCTCAATCCAGGTTTCAAAAGGCGAAATGACATCTTCATTGGAATGCTTGGCATCGATTCCGGCCTCGATCATATCATCCATAATGGCAAAGTTGTTGCCGCACGAGTGCCATAAGAACGGCCGACCCGCCTGATGAACTCTGTCGACCACACGATGGACCTGTGGTACGATATGTTGACGAAGCGTGTCCGGAGACATCAGGGTGCCTCCTTTATAGCCCAGATCATCTCCAAACCGGCAGATCGCAAAGGTGTCCCCATAATGTACAAGAAACCGTTCCCAGAGCAAAACCATGAGGTCACCTATTTTCCGGTACAGATCGGCAAAGAGGTGCGGGTCATCGACCTGCATATAGCAGAGATATTCATATCCCACCAGATCTTCACTGATCTCAAAGACACCGTTGCCTATGCCTCCCACCGCTTTCATGCCGGCAGGTATCCGTCGTTCGAGGGCATCGAAACGCGGTTCGGCCCGCCGCCAGTACAGGTCTGGCAACTCGTTCCAGGGATAGCGTTCAAAGTCAGCCCGGTTCTGAATGGGCCCCGGTCTGCCCCCCATCAAGGCTCCACGGTCGGGCAGTATTTCGGTGATACACACTTCATAGGAAACAGTGTCATAGGTCATTTTTTGAAAAAAGTGGCAATAGTGCTGGAAAAATTGATCCAATGCGGCAGCTTCGTCCGTATCCAGATGAGCGAATCGGATATTCAATACCGATTCCATAATCGATGGACTGATAATATGCTCATATACGGGTAGTCTAAGAGGTCGCTGGTTTTGACAGACGCGCACAAGATTGTTGTAATCGGGCTGGGGGGTCATGGTTGGATTCTCGATTTGCAGAACCATGGAACAACACACTCTGGTCCGGATGAACAGACCCGTCGGTTTTTGGTGTTCAAAACAGGCAACCCTTACCTTTAACTCGGCTGGATCAAAGAGGGATTACGAGTTTTATGTCGTGACAAGACAGTGTCTATATTTTTGAAATCCAAAGAGTGGAGTACTGTAATATAAGAATGTCTGGATAAAATGCAAGGAGGGAAAGCAGGCTTTCATGCGATCCGGTCAACCGGATCGCATGAAAGAGGGGTATTCAGAAGCTGATACCAATATTCACAGTAAGATATTTTATCGTTTCATTGCTGACAAAAAT
>CAYPUH010000209.1:0-8316 GCA_964413725.1 uncultured Cytophagia bacterium | reverse complement strand
GAAAAGACTCAAGGTGCATGATTAAGGGTAACATAAAAATTCACAACGTTTCAATTTTATCAATTTCATCTCAGGGGGAAAAATGGAAAAACATAATCCAAGTGTGCATAAAAATAGGGAGATTCAGATGAAATCTAGAATATTTTTGTTGCTCATTATAATTCTATATAAACCTTTACAATCAGAAAACCTAAATAGTATTGGTATAGATGCTTTAACTGACCTTGAGAATTTGCCTAATCTACGCTATGGGCAAATATCAAAACAAATCGCTACATACGATCGCACGGGTGGCAATCATGATTTCGAATATACTGGCTCCGGGATTCCAACTTATCTGTACAAGGATGGCGACAATTATGTCATTTTCGATGAACAGCGCCCTGGATGTATCTATCGGATCTGGATGACATATTTCGGAGTAAACGACGTGGCAACCAAAGGTGGAGACCTGCTGTTCTATTTTGATAACGAAGAGACTCCCAGTATTCGAATAAATCTTGATCCTTTTTATTTGGGTCAACTCAATCCATTCCTTTGGCCTTTGGTGGGATATTGGAATACTTCAAGTGGTGGCTATTTCAGCTATACTCCAATCGAATTTGAAAATGCTTTAAAACTTGCTGTTACTAAACCTCCTCACTTTTATAACATCAATTATAAATTATATAACAGTAATACAAATTTATCAACTTTGAATGGCTCGGAAAATGTTCAAGATGCTTTGGATCTATTGAAATCTACCGGAGAGGTATATCCATATGAACAATCCAATATCGAGCTTGTAAAAAAAACAGTATCAATTGCACCTGATAGTACATGTGAATATGTATTTTCCGGTCCTGCTCAACTTATGGGAATTAAGATTAAACTTTTAGATCGAATTTATGAACAAGATATCTTTAATATATGCAAAGATCTCTGGATATCGGCAACCTGGGATAATCACGAGGAAACGGATATAGACTCTCCGTTTTACCTGTTTTTTGGCGGTGGTGTGAAAGAGTTTGAGAGCAATTCCTTGTTGGCCGGTAGCAATCCAGCGACAGGTGAACTATATTTTTATTTCCCTATGCCTTTTGGAGAAACCAGCAAAATTTGTTTTGACAACAAGGGCACATATTTTACCCGAAATTTTGAGATTGAATTCTACATTGACAATACTCTCACGACTGCAGAATTTGCCAAAAAGGGCTATTTACGAACTCAATATAAGAGCGAAAAAACACAACACCATAAAGACTTTGAAATTTTGTCAGCATCCGGTGTGGGACATATGGTGGGAGTTATTTTATATACCGGAATAACGGATGGTAATATTCATCTGGAAGGTGATGAACGAGTTTATATAGATGGAAGCTTAACTCCACAAATTTATGGTACAGGAACCGAAGATCTATTCAATGGTGGGTGGTATTTTACAAAAGGAGGTACATTTAGTAGGGCTTACCATGGATTTACGTATGGTGATCCTCATATTGATAGCGAGTTTCTTTGTTATCGTTATTTCCTCATTGATCATATCAATTTTTATTCCGACATTTTTTTCGGTCTCGAACACGGTCCCATGAATGATGTCAACACGGACTATACTTCACTTGCTCTATACTATTCTCGGGATGCCACCGGTCGAAAATTGTCGGATAGTCTTGACGTTGGCAATCTATCACACCAAATAGTTCATAACTATAATGTTGGTAATAATGCAGAATTTTTCGAATTGACTGCATTTTATGATGGTGATAAAGATGACATCGAATGGGTGGATGACGGCTATCAACACGTGTCTACACTCTCTTTTGTAGCCCAAATTGATCCGATCAATTATGGAATCAAGTTAAGAAGACGATTTGATCAATCACAACTCAATCAAAAAGCTCGCGTTTACATCGATGACAGATATGTGGGAGTATGGTATGAAGCCGGACAAAACACGAGCAAGAGATGGAGAGATTCTGATTTTGAAATTCATAAATCCTATACTGAAGGTAAATCACAGATAACTATTAGGATCGAACCCATTACTGAAAACAGCACCTGGTCGGATGCTTATTACTGGATATTCTCTTATAAAATACCCGAAGGATATTTTCCCACAGTTCCTGTGGAATTAAGCGCCTTTCATGGCCGCAGGATCAATAAAAACAAAATTAAACTAGAATGGCATACCCTTTCAGAAACTATAAATATGGGATTTGAAATTCAGAGATCTATTGACAACAGGAAGTTTAACAAAGTCGGCTGGATCGATGGAGCAGGAACTACAAATAGTCGACAAATGTATTCATTTATAGACAGTACTGCCTCTTCAGAAGAGTTGTACTATAGAATCAAGCAGATTGATACAGACGGTACATTTCATCTTTATGACTCGATTAAAATTGATCGGTTGAAGAACGACTCTATGAAATTTTCCTGTTATCCCAATCCAGTATTTAAAAGTACTACTTTTTCTTTGGACCTTCAGGAATCTGGTTTGGTTAAGATTATTATATATGATATTTTAGGAAGGCACGTTAAAACTGTGCGAGACCGGGTTTTATCTGGTGGAATCCATCAGATAAAATGGAATGCCACAGATCATTCCGGTCGGCGTGTATCCAGTGGACTATATTTTTATGTTATTGAGACTCATGACTCGAGGATCGTCGATAAACTCTCTGTCTTTTAATTGAATCATATCGCTGCGGTGCAAGCATTCGGCACATGACACATTGACAAGGTCTTTGGGTCGAAAGTGTAAGTTTTTTCAGTTTTACGGCAAGAGTTCAGAGAGGTATTTCCAGGGATGATCAGAGATGTTTTTGTTGTCAAACTCGAACTATTCAGACGGATTCATTTTGTGATAGAAGGCTTTAGCTTTCAGCGAGCCGATCAGCGCGTCTGAATATAACTCTCATTTCACTAAATATCGTTGATTGTTTTAAGGCTTTTGCTGTGTGACCGGTTTTTGTATTTTCAGCGTTTGGTTAAGATCAGGATTGAATGATGTGTGTGAGAGGGCTTTATAACGAGGAGAACAATTGATCGAGATCAGGACGCATCAAAAGATCTAGATCATAGGGATGGATAGCAATTCGTAACGATAGTGCACAACAGGCCTTTCTTAAATGTACAGCATTGCTCAGGCGCAGGGCCGCTTTTCTCCACCAGGTGTCCGCTTCAAATCCCAGGAGAGGAAGAGGTTCAAAGCGGTTTTCCATGACGTAATAGATACCGCGCAGATATTCGTACTGGTTAAAAGGCAGGTGACGCAAGTATGATTGAGGAAGGGCGCCCATGGCCCATGCAGGAGGAACATAAAGCGTGGGGGGCTGAAAGTCGTGGCGGATAAACCATTGATGACATTGTTGGATCAAATGAACGATTTCGGATTCATTTAATGCAAGATGTTCAGCTGCCATCCTGGAGATCAGCATTCCATGAAGTTTATGGTAGAGGGTTTTTCTTTTACTCACGCAGTGAACCCATCCATGGCCCGCCAATTTATGTCCCTGAATTTGGAGACGATGCAATGTCTGAAGCTCATGGTCACGCCATTCTTTTCCCGGAACCACCAGCAGAGTGACTTGTTTTACTCCCCATTTCTCCAGATATTCGAGAATCCGTTGCGTCGCTTGTAGCGTCGATGGCATCACATCGTGCACAGACACCCACATTCCTGAGGATCGAGTGGAATCAGGTGCTCTCACACGTATCTCCATTCAGGATATTCAACCACTGGGACAGGGTTTGTTCGTTGGTTTTACGGGTCAGAGTATAGGCTGATTCTATTTTTTGCTTTCTCGTTTCGGGATCATCACTTGTTACCCGCTTCATAGCCGAGGCTAACGTCTCTTTTTTCCGGATACGATATAATCCATCCGCCAACTCTGGCCATTCGAGAATGCCACATTGGTGGGAGACCAGGACCGGCCTGCAGCGTGCCATACCTTCCAGGGCCACTGTACCAAAAGACTCGATATGAGACGGCAGGACCAAAAGGTCGGAGCGATCGATTTGGTCCAGCAGCTGTTCGCGCGAGAGCCATCCGAGCAATCTGACGTTGGACAGAATCTTTGCCTTGACCTCAAGAGCCTTACGTTCAGGGCCCTCACCGGCGATGAGAAAGGTTTGATGGGGGCAGAAGCGGGCCGCATCCAGCACAGCCCAGACATTTTTTTCTGCTGCCAGGCGACCCGCGTACAGGATCGTTTTGATCTCACCTGAATACGGTTGGTGAACATGTTGAAAAAAGGGTTTGGCGACGGTGGTGCCCACACAATACACCTTTTTTGTCCCACTCTTTAGAGCGTCCCTCGCCATATCATCCGCTGTAGCCACGACAGCGTCTGCGGAACGCATCAGAAAGCGACTCATATTTTCCATAAAGCGAGTGCTCACATGTGCTCGGACTCCGGACCAATATAGCCGTGTGAGCTTGTCATAGGCTGTGTGGTGTCCGACGATCAATCTCGTCTTGTAGCGTTTGGCCAGTGAATAGGCAAAAAAACCAAAAGGGCCCAGCGTTGGCGCCACGATCACATCGGGTCTAACCTCTTTTATCCGGCGCTCAATACGGGGGATATTGGGAAAATGGATCCGTTGTGTATAGTCACCCGGCATACGCATAGAGAGTCCATTTACCCGAAACGCACAGTTGGCCTTTGCCGGGATCATCTCGATCTGCCCAACAAAATCGTTCAGATAATCCATCAGATCACGATAATACGTTCCCACACCATTTCTGTCAGGTATGGCGTCGGACAAAATCAAAATACGACATGGCTCGCTCCTCCGGTTTCGAGTGGTAGCGGTTTCACTGTACGGTGTTGGTACGATGTCGGGTTCTGATCCGGACTTCGAATTTGCTGCCGGGCCGGGCCATTCGGATGGCGATGTCTGTCTTGTCTTTAGCGCGGATTGCAACAAGTCCTGTGCAAACTGAAATTCGCGTTTCATCATGCTCTCATCCAATCCGAAATGATTCAGTGTATAGCGATGTGAACTTTTAAAATTGCGGGATTTCTGATCCAGCTTCAGCAGTGTCTGATCAAATTCGGGTTTTATGAACAGATTGAGGTGATCATAGATATCCCAAATGCAAAAGCGTAGTTGACGATGTAGCTGTTGTATGGGAACGAGTTTCCATTTTTCTGTGGTTATGCGGGGCAGGAAATGAAGCAGAACCTGGTAATGATGTTTCATCAACTCGAACAGTTGTTCGTTAAACGCTCGATCAGAGTGAGGGGCTCCAAAGGAATATCGTGCCGCGTTTGCCACACTCAGCATCGAGGGGATATTTTTCAGGGGATCGCGTATACAGACCAGAAAGGATGCATCGGGAAATGTCTGCTCCAGGTGTTCGAGCCATGGGTTAAAGGAAGCGTTTTTGGATAAAAATCGTTTATTCGGCTTTGTCATGAACAGGTGCTTTTTCAGACAGGCCTTATAAAACAGCAATGTCAGCCGTTTGTCTCGTTCCGGCAATCGTTCATCAAAAAACGCATAGCGCCAAAATCGACGGTTTGTGGGAAAGATCAAAAAGAGACCTGAACATGACAGCGTCATACACATGAGAAAATAGTCTTCCTCGGGATCCTTAAACGTGCTGGGATGCATGCTGTCGGTTCGTTGTAAAAGCAGCCCTTCAAGGCGATAGACAAGCCGCACCAAAGGTCGACCCAGTCGACGGTCCAGATCGAGAATCAGACGAAGGACTTTTTTTTGGATAATACTGGGTGCCAGGAACAGTTCCCACGTGCCGAATGTGGTGAACCGGTGGGTGTCCCGGGCCAGTACACGGTGGAGATGGGTGGTGCCGCTGCGGGGAGGTCCGATGATAAAGACCGGTCGCTGGATGTTGATGTGGTGATAGCCTGGAAAAAAGAGTTCATCCAGGATAAACCCGATCCAATGCATGCCCTGGAGTGTCAAAAAGAGGGGTAAAAAGACGAGCATGATCGCCCATCGTTTCAAATAGGTGCCGAATCGGGCTCCGGGGCCCGGCCGAAAGGCATCGATCAGCAGGACCGGAATCCGGGTGAGGCTCGAAAAGAATAAAATGACAATACTTTTCAGATCAGGGGTGTCGTGTCCGCTGTCGGTTTTGCTCAACATGGGGGAAAAGGGCATGGTGTGGATGAGCCAAATTGATTTTTATGATTGGTTTTGATGGTTCTTGAACTCGAATCAAAGAACGCGGAGGTTACAAATGAGTAAAGGCATTATGAGCTTTGTATACCGTCATCAACGAGTCCATTGTTTCTGTTTCCCGTTTTCATGGCAACTGTCTGACACGAGCTCCCGTTTTGTCGATTGTTTCCAAAGTGCATCAAGAGTATTACCGGATTCTGGAAGGGGTATTCTGTTGACGGTGCATGGCCGTGATTAGAAATATATCCTGTACTGCATCATGGGAAAGATTCCGAGTTGATAAACGGTATCAATTTCTCCCGAAACGCTGTCAAAGGTACGGGTGAGCACATTTTTATGGTCGGTCAGATTTTCAATATAGACCATCCATTCCTGAGTGATCGAGCCTGAGCTGCGCCGGTATCCCAGTTTAAAGTCAAGTTTAAAATAATTTGCGTGTTGTTTTGAAAACGCATTGGGATTGTCAAGTTTCAATTCTCCTGCAGCCCGACTGGCCTCCAGGTCGATGGGAGTATAGGGCTGTCCGCCTGCCCAGGTCACCTTGGCATCGAAGAAAAGTGTGTGACGATCGCTGAACGGAAACTCTTTTCCGATTAAAAAATTGCTGACAAAATCCGTATCGAACTGAGTGCTTCTCTCCTTGCCATCGCTGCCTTTGTATTTGGAATCGAATATAGAAGTGGTGACCAGATAATATAATCCATTGGTGTAAAATCGTTCCAGTGTCAGCTCCAGACCATAATTTCTGCCGGTTCCTTCATTTACAAGATTTTCATAGAGAGCGAGGTTGAATTCGGATCCCGTGTTCAGAATACTGTAACTCGACGGGATTTGCCGGATCGGAACGTCGTAGAGATATTGATAATACCCCTCCAGCTTGAGCCGCAGATGGGTGCTCAGAACATGATCGTATCCCAAGACCAGGTGATGAGCACGGGTAAAGTCCAGATCGATATTGGTCTCCTCGGCTATGGATCCGACCTGTACATCTGTATAGTAATATGTGGATAACCATTGCAGGCGCGAATGTTTACCATACGCCACCGACACGGTTTGCGTCGGATTGAGTGTGTAGGATACGCCCAGACGAGGATCAAAGGCAAGATTGTCGTTCAAGCCAAAGTGTGACACATTGAGTCCGCCAGTGGTGACCAGATCATCGGTATGTTTGTATTTCCAGGAGCTGTACACCTGGGAAAACAGTGGACCGGTGCCCAGTGACCTGTTGTTGTTGAAATATTGGTAATAGGCCTGATCCTCAAAATCGTAAATCAACCCGTCCAGATCGAATCCCATTTGATCCAGGCTGAGCCCGGTTTCCAGGGACCACTGATTGTTGAAGCGATGTGAAAAGATATAGTCGAATGAGGCTTTGTATTCGATATAGTTGTCATCGATTTCCTGTTGACGCCGATCAGCCTCAAGTTTGTAAATATCTGTGGTGGTTTTCTGGAACGTTCCGGACAGGGTGAATCGGGAACTGGTGTTTCTGTTGTGAAATCGGATATAACTCAATCCACTGGCGCCAATGGTCGCTCCGTTGTAAAGGTCCTGTCCCTCCGTTGTATAGAAATCCTTCTCTTCGTCTTTCGAATCCAGGATCGCGATTTCGCTGGTGCCCCACAGGGCAAACCAGTCGATTCGACCCGTGTCGAGCGGGATGGCGATTTTCCCGGAGAAATCCTGATACCGTGGAATGCCCGCGGCACCGAATTCAATACCGAGTTTGTCCATTACATCCAGGGTGGAATAGCGATAATTGCCGAGGAATGAACTGCCTTGTTCTTTATCGATAGGGCCTTCGACACCCAACTCAAAGCCATTGAAACCGGTCTGGCCCAGGAATTCAAACTCGTCATTATTGCCGTTGCGCATACGCAAATCAAAGACGCCGGACAAGGAATTGCCATATTCAGCCGGATAGGCTCCGGTGAAAAAGTCAGAATTGGCCAGCGTGTTGTTGTTCAGCATCCCGACAGGTCCACCGGTGGTGCCCTCCATGGCGAAATGGTTGGGGTTGGGAATGTCTACACCGTTCAGCCTCCACAACAACCCGGCGGGAGAGTTGCCACGGATTACAATGTCATTGCGCGAATCATTGGAAAACGCCACCCCCGCATAGTTGGATGCCATCCGCGCTACATCGCCGCGGCTGCCCGCATATTTGTCGGTCTCTTCCAC
>CAYPUH010000208.1:0-8443 GCA_964413725.1 uncultured Cytophagia bacterium | reverse complement strand
CCAATAGACACTCTGGCCGGATAGAGACCAAAATCGGCATCCTGGTACGTTTCAGCCGGTGTCAGTATCTCGGTTACGGATCCGGGTGTGCTCAGGGAATGTTCGGCAGGGATGGTCGAGACATCCAATTGCACGGTATACGTACCGGGTTCGAGATCTTCAAAGACATACTGACCGGCGGCATTGGTGACCGTGGTATCGATGGGAGTGTTCTGTGCATCCAGCAATATGACCGAGACGCCGGCAACAGGTGGTTCACCGGAATCCTGATCGCCTTCGCCATCGATATCCTGCCACACCGTATCGCCGATACGGGCGGGAATGGGACGATATCCGAAATCAGCATCCCGATAGTTCTCGCCTGCAGACAATGTTTCCGTCAGGGGCTCGTTATCTGTGGTCAACTCCCAGTTTTCCGGCAATGTCGACTCTACTATGTTGATTGTATAATCGCCGGGAAGCAAATCACTAAAGAGATAGGTCCCGTCAGCATCGGTTTGTGTGGTTGCCAGCACCACATCGCCTTGTTTCAGTTGGACCGTTATGTTTTCAAGCCCGTCTTCGGAATCCTGTGCTTTGTTGTTGTTCAGGTCCTGCCAGACCCGGTCGCCGATAGAGGCGGGCTCGGGTTGGTAGCCAAAATCAGCATCACGGTAGTCTTCACTCTGCGCCAGAGTGACCGCCATCGGATCGTTGTTTGTGGTCAGGTTATAGTGATCCGGGATGGTGGATTCGTCCACATCGACCTGATACGATCCGACATCGAGTGTCTCGAACAGATAGGTCCCGTTGGCATCGGTCACGGTTGAGGCGAGTTGATTGCCATCGGCATCGAGCAGATAGAGCGTAATGCCGGCCAGACCCGGTTCACCGCTATCCTGCACACCATCGCCGTCATAATCGGACCAGACCGCATCGCCAATGGATCCGGGAGCATAGACCTCTACCGTCGCAGAGCTCTGATCATCCTCATCCGGAACATCGTTATCCGGTGTGGAATCCGGATCCCGCACATCAGAGACCGTAATTTCGGCTTTGTTCTCGATGGTACCGGTTGTTGTTGCCTCAACCGTCAGAGTCAGGGTCCTGGATTCACCCATGGCGAGTGCCCCCACCGTCCAGACTCCTGTATTGGGATTGTAACCGTTGGGCGTATCCACCAGGGTCAATCCAGCAGGCAGGGCATCTGTAACCCGAACATTTGTGACGGCATTGGGTCCGGTATTGGTCACCGCGACGTCAAATTCAAACGCATCCCCTTGCATCACCTCGGACCGGGAGCTCTGTTTGCTCAATTCGAGATCCGCCTCTCCCGCTTCCAGTGAAACCTGGTCCTGATCATCCTCATTCAGGTCATCATTGTCGGGGACGGAATCCTGATCATCCTCAGACTGTGCTGTCACCTCGGCAACATTATCAAACAGTCCGGCACGATCGACTGTGGCCGTGATGGTCAACTGGGTTGAAGCATTCGCCGCCAGAGAGGCAACACTCCACTCCCCGGTCGTCTGGTTATAATCAGAAGAACTGGATCCGCTAACCGTCAGCCCATCGGGCATGATGTCGGTCACCACAATGCCGGTGGCATCATCTGG
This sequence comes from uncultured Cytophagia bacterium, assembly GCA_964413725.1. Classification (GTDB taxonomy): domain Bacteria; phylum Zhuqueibacterota; class Zhuqueibacteria; order Residuimicrobiales; family Oceaniaggregativiventaceae; genus CAYPUH01. Next base: position 6,848 of record CAYPUH010000208.1, on the reverse strand, counting down.
TCCGGCATTGGATAGCGTCAGTGTAAACGTTATCGTCTGACCAATGGCCGGTGTGGTGGTATCCACCTCCTTGTCGAGACTGAGATCGACGAGTTTCTTGACCTCTAGAGTCGCATCATCCTGATCGTCTTCAGTGTTGTCATCATTATCCGGAGTAGAGTCCACATCGGGTTGATCGGCGCTCGTGACCTCAGCGATATTGGTAAACACTCCCACCGCCTCGGGTTCAACGGTAAGGGTCAGCGTTGCTGAAGCACCGGGATCGAGTTCGGGGACAGACCAATCCGGAGCTGTCCAGGACCCTGGGGAAGGCGAGGCTGAGATAACATTCAATCCTGCGGGAACGGCATCCTCGACCGTGACGTTGGTGGCTGTTTTTCGCCCTGCATTGGTCAGGGTAAGGGTAAAGGTGATGGTCTCATCGGTATAATAGGTTTCCTTGTCCGATGTTTTTGACAGTTCGAGATCGATGGATACGGGATCGACGGGGACGGTCTCCTGATCATCCTCATCATCACCTCCGGTTCCGGGATCGGAATCCGGATCGAGTTGATCACTGTTTGTCACCGATGCCGTATTGTTGATGATATCCACACCGACCACATCGGCGGTGATATTCAGAGTGGCACTGGCACCGGATGCCAGCGTACCCACTGTCCACAGCCCTGTGGATTGAGAATAATTCCCGGTCGACGCTGTGGCGGATACGAAAGAGAGCCCGTCCGGCAACTCGTCCGTCACCTGAACCGATTCTGCTGCATCGGGTCCGCTATTTAACAGTGTCAGGGTATACGTTACCGTAGATCCATAATCCGGAGACGGATTGTCGACGCTCTTGCTCAGTGACAAATCGGCGATTTCTACCGCATTGGCATCCGCATCGTCGGTATCATCCTCTGAATCGGGACCGCTTCCCGGTGTCGAATCGGGATCATAGGTATCGCTATCGGAAATTTCCGCCACATTGGTAATGACACCCTGATAATCGGTATTGAGTTCCACGTACAATCGCAGCGTTGCCGTCTCACCATTGGCGAGTGATGCCACAGACCAAACATCGTTTAGGAAAGAGCCTGTGGAAGCATCAGAAGAGTTCAGAGTAAAGCGGGAATCGAGAACATCCGTAACTTTGACATTTTGTGCTGCATCCGGGCCGTCATTGATCAGGGTCAGCTCGAAATAAAATTCTTCACCCTGCCGGATCTGATTGACGCTCGTTGTTTTGCTCAGGCGCAAATCGGCAGCCTCGGGCACGTTGATGGAGGCATCGTCCTGATCATCCTCGCCGGGCACATCGTTATCAGGGGTGGAATCAGGATCTTCTGCATCGGTATTCGTGACCTCGGCGCTATTGGTAACAGATCCAGTGCGATTGACCCGAACCCGAATGGTGAGAGAACGACTCGCACCGTTGTCCAAGGACCCCACCGACCATTCACCGTTGTTCTCATTGTAATTGCCGGAATCAGAGACATACACCAGGCCGGCGGGAAGATCATCCGTCACCACCACACCATTGGCCTCATCCGGTCCGGTGTTGGTCACGGTGAGAGTATAGTCAATCTGGTCGCCAAAATTCGGTGTTTCCGTATTCACGGTTTTTTCCAGTTCAAGATCTGCTTTGGTGGGAACCTCGATAGAAGCAGAGTCCCGATCGTCCTCATCAGCGTCATTATCCGGAGTTGAATCGGGATCTGGTAAACCGGCCTGAACGACTTCAGCGGTATTGATGGTTTCCCCACTACTCAGGACTGTGGCAATGATCTCAATGGATTGCGTCTCATCGATGACAACCGTGCCCACAGTCCATTCTCCTGAGGCGGGGTCATACGTTCCGTCACCGGACGCACTCACAAACTCTAAAGAGGATGGCAATATATCCTCGACCACCACGTCATCGACATCCAGAGGACCACCATTGTTGAATACCGATACGGTATAAGTGACAGTCTCTCCGATACTCGCAGTGGGGGGAGTCACTGTTTTTGTCAACTCCAGGTCGGCTTCACGGGAGTAGGTATATTCGACGGTGGCCACAAGATCTGCATCGGACTCGATGATGATATTAACCGTACCCGTGGCACCCGATACATTGTACAGCGATTCGGTTGTACCACTAACAACAACCGTCCCACTGCCGATAAACTGATTGAGATCAGCTCCTGTATACGTTCGTACGATTGTATCCTCATCGAACTGGGACCCTCCGATCAAGTCTTCATCGATGCGACCAGAGCTTCCGCTGTAATCGAGTAATCCATCATATGCAGAATAGAATTGATCACCGGAGGACGCATTGGATCGCAGAGGGTGCTGGGTGCCATCTGGAAGAGATGCTGTCATATTCACCTTCCCCGTAACCGTCATAGATCCCTGGGAATCGGATGTGTTTTCGACCTTGATGGTCTGAAGGGTTTGCAAATGAACGGTCAGTTTGGCAGAAACCAAACGCCCCAATGACGTGTCGAATTGTGGAAGATCCACTCCTCGCGGGGTCTCCCAATCGGTCTTTATTCTACCAGTTGAATCCGTATGGCTCTGGGTCGTTATCTGTGCGAACAGGGCAGGTGAACTCACCAGCATAACCGTCGCCAACATCATAAATACAATTTTTTTATCTATCATCATTATCTCCCTTTATCAATCCCTTTGATCATTATACTCCAGGATACAGTGTTGACAGGATCGAAACGCAAACAAACTATTGGTTGTGATCGTATTACCGATTTTTGTGTGTTCATCCATTCTTCAAATCTATCCGTATGATTTTAATGGGCATTCGGTGCTACACACCGAATGTGGGTACACTATTTAAGCAGCATCATACGCCGTGTTGCCGTTTCATTTCCGGCCGTCAGACGGTAGAAATAAACGCCGGAAGGATGATATGTGGCTCGCCAGTTGATACGATAGACGCCGGCGGATTGGAAGCCGTCGACGAGTGTCTCAACCAGCTGACCATTGACATTGAAAATACGCAGCGTAACATCTGCTGCTTCCGGCACGGTATATTCAATGGTCGTAACCGGATTAAAGGGATTGGGGTAATTTTGTGAACAGGAAAAGGTGCGGGGCTGCTCGACAACGGTCATCGCAGAGGTGGCAGGCACAGCACCCTTTTTTGCACGCGTGTGAACTTCAAACTCGACGAGCTGTCGCCAGCCACCCGGGTAATAATTGGGGCCGGTCAATCGAACCATAACATAGCGAGCCTGAACCATGGAATCGAGATGTGTCCACTCTCGCTCTTTGCCGTCATACTGCAACCGCTTGCTGGCGACACGCGTAAAATCAGCCAGATCATCTCCGGAAGTGGAAACCCACACCTCGAATTTTCGGGTTTGATATTCATACACATTGGCATCATCATCCGTACCATTATCCGTGATCGTGGCAATGTAATCGAACTGATACATCGCACCATCAGCAAATTTGAATATAGCCCAGGCATCGTCTGAGGGCGTCGCATCACCGGTGGTCAGTACGGTACCGTCCCACCCCTCTATATCACCATCCACTGCGTTGTTCCAGTCCAACACCCTGTCTCCCTTGGCATAGGTGGAACTGCCCCTGACAAAGACGAGACTGTTGTCTGTGTGGTTGGGATTCGGGGCTGGCTCTTGCTGATCCTTCAGCTGCACTGTCTTGATCTCGGCTGAGGTGAACATGTTTTGATACCAGCTGTAATTCGTCACATCATCCAGGGTCGTATCCGCCGGTGTCACTGCGACGTGATAGGTGTCTCCAACGGTCAGACCGGACAACCGGAACTGGTCGATATCGGGGACGGTGACGGACTGGGGCCATTGACGTGAGGCCACCGTAAAATCATCGAAATCTGTAGAATAAAAGATGTGATAGGCGTTGGCCTGAGGAGCCTGATCCCACTCCAGGTCGACATAGGAGCCGCCGGTCTCTGCAATTCTCAGATCCAGCGGATTGAGACCGAGCATCTGATCGATGATGGAGATGGCCTCAAAATAATCCTTTTCGAACAGATTGGCCATGGCCCGGGTGATGGCAAAATTGTACTGCCATCTGAGATTCGGGTATCTCGCTGCTGCGATGCGGGCCTGACGGATTTTCTGAGGGACGATAAATCCCAGGTCGTCTGCACATCGCCGTGAATTCAATCCTTTGAATTGTTGACTGTATCGACTGGTCATGCGCAAAAAGGCATATCGATTCTCGAGAGTGGAAATGATATCGGTTTTTTGGTCGAATACATTCCATGATTCAATCAACGCCCAGCCCATAGGATTGAGTTGATCATATTCAAAGATCTTTTCCCAGGTCTGATGATAGACAGTGGTGTCCTGTGGTGCGACCCATCGACGCGCACCGCCATCTGACGGTCCTTCATCATATCCCGGCCAGGCCGTGCCGATGGCGAACAGGATATCCGTACTGTCCGTTTGCACATTCATATTTCCATACTCGAAATCCAGATAAGTATCACCCCAGCGCGAACCATTTTCATGATCATACTCTTTATTCATCGGCTGTACCCAGGGATAGAGTAAGTCAAAATGTTCGAAAACCGAGAGGTCATAGCCCTCATTCCAGCCAAGCAAGACCGTCGGCGGCAACACCTCGTCAGCACGCTGTCTGAAAATTTCCGGTTCAAACCGCTGTTGATCGGTGTTGTAGACGAACAGGGGCTGAAACGTCTGCTCTCTGACCCCAAAATAAGCGGAATGTGACAGCACAGAATCCGCGAGAAATGCCAGATTGTCTGTCACCGAACCGATAGCACCCTCCTGAAGAACAGCGATAATCTGAAAATCAAAGCCTTTGTGACCGTATTGACGATACAACTCTTCAGCCGTATGTAAAAGGCCCATCAACCGTTCAGTGGATGGATTGGAAACACGGTTTTCTTGACCATACCATTCGACAACAAATCCATCGATTCCGGAGAGCCAGGCCAGCAGAATGTCGTATTCATAGCGGGAAGCCTGAGCCTCGTTACCGGCAAAAAGGTCACTCTGTTCATACGCTTGTCGGGGTTGCGGATCCGGTGTCAGTGGATTGTCATACCAGGCCAGCACCTCGCGATAGGCTTCACCGAGATACATGGCTGACGGGCTCCAGAAGCCAAAATCAGCATCCCGGTATTGCTCATAGTTGTCGAGCGAAACATCTATCTCCTCGTTCGTCGTGAGTTGATATTCTGCAGGAAGGTCAGAGCGATCCGCATAGACCACATACCCTCCGCTGGGGACAAATTTAAAAAGATACTCACCCTCCTCATTCGTGAGTGTTTTGCTGAGCTTGTTGTTCGATTTATCGAACAGATACACGGTAACGTTGGGAATGCCGGGTTCATCCTCTTCGGGTATTCCATTTTTGTTCAAATCATACCAGACCAGGTCCCCAATGCTACCATGAAACGAATGATACCCATAATCGAGATCCAGCCGCGTGGTACCCGGTGGCAGGTCAATAAATGCCGAGGGATTGTCCCCGGAGGTCAGCTCATAGCCCTGAGGAATGGTCGTAGAATCAACAAAAACTCTCGCCTGTGTGGGCGGGATATCGGTAAAGATGTAATTGCCATTGTCATCCGTATACGTGGTGTCAAGGGTTCCATCAATGGTTTCCATGATGACGCGCACACCGGGAAAGCCAGGTTCATTGTCATCCTGAATAGCATCATTGTCCTTGTCCCACCAGACCCGGTCTCCTATACGGGAATATTTCTTGGCAATGGGGAAATCTGCATCTAGGTAATCCCCCCCCGGATTCAAAGTCACATCATGAATCTTATCCCCCAATACGCCGTAATCCTGCGGCAACATGGTGGTATCGATACGAACCTGAAAGGTTCCCCAGTGGATATCCGGAAATAAATACAATCCGTCCACATTGGTTGTCGTAGAATGGATCACAACTCCATTTTCATCGAGCAGATCCAGGCCGATGCCGCCCACACCATTCTCATCCCCATCCTGAACAGTATCCCGATCATCGTCATACCAGACATAATCCCCAATCGTTCCCAGTCGATAAAGGGTCACATCGACCTGATCCTGATCATCTTCTCCAGGATCGTTATTACCTGGAGTGGAATCCGGATCCGGCAGGTCTGAGGCACTGACCTGAGCGGTATTGGATACGGCTTCGTTGTTGCCGGTCACCACTCTGGCTTTCAACAGAATTTGTTTCGAAGCATTTATTCCCAATGCTCCCACAGTCCAGGTGTGCGTAGTAGGGTCATAATCATCGGGATCGGCTGAAACAAAAGAGAGTTCTGATGGCAGGACATCGCTGACCGTGACCGCAGACGTTGCCGTGGGTCCTGCATTGTTCACCGTGAGGATATATTCTATAGTATCCCCCACCGCCGGATTGTGAGCGCTGACCGTCTTGGTAAGCGACAAATCCGCTTCCTTGACATAGTAATAGGTTACACAGGCAATGATTTTTCCGGTGGTCGTAATGTTTACAATGGAATTTCCCCGACTGCCCCCCACATCAAAGGATGTCTCGGAGCTGAGGGGCAAGGAATAGGAACCATTGCCCACAAACACAGTCTCATCAGGATCGTTATAGGAAATGCTGGCCTGGTGAGTACCACTGCCCCCTCCCGTCCCCACCAACTGGTCAAAAAACGTTCCAGAGGGTCCGGAATAATCAATAGTTCCATCAAAGGTTTCCAAATCCAGATCCTCGAGCTCCACTGTTGTCCGCAGGGGGGTTGGACTGCTTTGCGGTGCGGTGATTTGTGCATCTGCGATAATCCTGATCGTCAGGCTTACATCTCCGGTGGCAGTGTTTTCCACCTCCAGGGTATGCTCATTTAGCAGCTCTACATCGATACGGGCCGCAACGAGCCGCCCCAGGAC
>CAYPUH010000207.1:0-8540 GCA_964413725.1 uncultured Cytophagia bacterium | reverse complement strand
GAAAAAAGCGGCAGAGGGCGAGCTCAAAGGCATCATGGAATACACTGAAGATCCGGTGGTCTCTGTCGATATCGTCGGCAATTCCCATTCTTCCATTTTTGATTCCCAGTCCACAATGGTCATGGGCAACATGGTCAAGGTTTTATCCTGGTATGACAATGAATGGGGATACTCTGTACGCGTTGTCGATTTGTTGGTCAAGATGGCCAAGATGTAAGTTAATACGATTGACTGTTCCAATAAAGGATCGATCGATGCCGGACGATTCCGTCCGGCATCGATCGATTGAGCAGGTAGCATTTTCTTTTTGGCATCTGCTGAAATCCTGTTGGTCAGAGGTGCCGGGATTGACGTAATGAATGAACCGCAGGGTAACTGTTAGGTTGGAGTTTGCATGCGAAAACGAATTATTGCCGGCAACTGGAAGATGAACAAGACCGTCCCCGAGGCGGTGGAGTTGGTAAAAGAACTCAAAACCATGACGGGAACGGTGCAGGATGTGGATGTGGTGGTTTGTCCGCCATTTGTGGATCTAGCACCGGTTCATGACATTATCAAAGGCGGCCCCATCGGCCTCGGAGCCCAAAATATGCATTGGGAGGAGAATGGTGCGTTTACGGGTGAGATCTCTGCCGACATGCTCAAGTCCAGTGGATGTGAGTATGTCATTCTCGGGCATTCGGAGCGTCGACAATATTTTGCTGAGACCGATGACACGGTGAACAAAAAGCTCAAAGCCGCTCTGGCTGCGGATTTGATACCCATTGTCTGTGTCGGTGAAAAGTTGGAAGAACGTGAAGCGGATAAAACCGAACAGGTCGTGCAAACCCAGGTCAAGGGTGCGTTTTTCGGTATCAGTCAGGGAGATGCCGGGAAGGTGGTTCTGGCGTATGAACCGGTATGGGCGATTGGAACCGGCAAAACCGCTACACCGGAACAAGCTCAAGAGGTACACGCTTTGATTCGCCAGCTGATGAGCGAGCTTTATGATCAGGAACTTGCCGACATGATACGCATTCAATATGGCGGTAGCATGAAACCCGCCAATGCGGCTGAGCTGCTGTCGCAACCGGATGTGGACGGCGGGCTAATCGGGGGTGCCAGTCTGAAAGCAGATTCCTTTATGGGTATTATTAAAGCCTGATGAGGTGAAAATGTATACTTTTTTAATTGTTTTATTCGTTTTGGTTTGTATATTAATGTCGTTTGTCATTTTGATCCAGTCCAGTAAAGGTGGTGGTTTGGCGGGTACTTTTGGTGGGACAGGAGATCAGATGGGGCAAGTGTTTGGTGGACGAGGTGCTGGAGATTTTCTGACCAAGTTGACCACGATTTTGGCAACCGTTTTTATGTTAGTGGCGTTGTTACTTGGAATGATGACTCGAGGTGAGGTTAGTGAGAGCAGTCTAATTCAGCAGGAGCGGGAAAAGCGGATGGAAGCACCGACCCGAATCTTGCCTCAGGTTCCTGAACAGCCATCCGAATCGCAAACGCCGAATCCGGCACCTACGGGAACCCCAAGCGGACAGTAGGCGTTACAAAGTGTGACAAAATGCCCGTCGGATTAGACGTGTTTTGTTTTTTGACGTGATGTGCGGTTTTTGCCGAAGTGGTGGAAATGGTAGACACGCTATCTTGAGGGGGTAGTGCCCTACGGGGCGTGCGGGTTCAAATCCCGCCTTCGGCACCCCAATTCACTTAAATCGGTGTTGTGAGAGACCAACAGGAGAAGCCTTATGCGCAAGACAGTTTTTGTTTACGCAATCCTTGCTCTCGTGCTGGCATTGGCGCTTTCCGGAACCGCCTTGGCTCAGTCCTTGCAGGAGCAATACAATCAAAAGGTCCGTGAGGCCAACGAGATCCGTGCTGAAATGGGAGCGCCCGGTATTACCAAACAGAAATACGAAGATTTGAGCGCCGAGTACCAACAACTTCAGAAAGAGATTCAGGAGATCGAAAAGAAGCTGAAATCAGATGTCGAGTACTCGAAAAAAATGAATGAAGCCAAGATGGCGTTCAATGATGCCAATACAGCTTACAAAAAAGGCCAGTACGAACAGTCTTTGGAGCTCTATAACAAGGCCGTTGAACTGGATCGCAACTACCAGCGAGCCTATTATGGCAAAGGGCTGGCACTCAACAAACTGCGCCAGTATCAACAAGCAGTGCAGGCTTTTACCAAAGCCGCTGAAGTGGATCCCAGCTATGCCAAAGCCCTTTCTGCCAAAGGCACTGCCTACAATCGGCTGGGACAGCTGGCCCAAGCCATCGAGGCCTATCAGGCGGCTATCGAAGTGGACCAGAGTCTTTATAGGACCATGTATAACCTGGGTTTGGTCTATAGCAAGAAAAAAGATTATAGCAACGCGGTCCAGTATTATAGAATGGCGACCCAGGTCAATCCGCAGTATTACAAGGCCTACAACAGTCTCGGTGTGGCACTGATGGAAAGTGGTCAGATCGAACAGGCTGTCAATGCCTTCCAGAATGCTCTCGCGATCAGAGAAGACTATAATGAAGCTCATTACCGACTGGCCGATGCACTTAACCGTATGGGACAGCCGGAAAAGGCTTTAGCCGAAGCAAAAGAGGCATTGTCGGGACGCTCCCGTTTTGAAGCCGCAGCGCAGTTTGAAGCCGGGAAAGCGCTTCAAAAGATGGGGCAGAACCAACAAGCTCTTGAATATTTTCGGATGGCAGCACAAGATAGAAGGTGGCGAAAAGCAGCTCTCTATGAGATCGAGACCATAGAAAAAGGGCTCTAAACGCCAGCCAACGTATTGACCACCAGGGCCCGCCACATGGCGGGCCTTTGTGTTCTGACCTACCCACCCCCGCTTGCCACCTTTTCACCCCTAAACCCAATGAGGTGAATCATGCAAAAATGGAACCGTCGTTCATTCATTAAAACGGTGACCACAGGTGCTGGCCTGTCATTGTTTCCTTTTCCTCAATCGATATTTTCTCAAAAGACGCCTCCGGATTTGGTAGTGATCAAAAACGGAGAACCTGCCGACATGGTCAAACAGGCCATCGACGAACTGGGCGGAATTTCCAGATTTGTAAAGTCGGGACAAACCGTCTTGATAAAACCCAACATTGCCTGGGACCGGTCACCCGAGTATGCCGCCACCACGCATCCGCAGGCCGTCGTTCAGGTCATCAGGATGTGTAAGCAAGCCGGTGCCGACCGGATACTCGTGCTGGATCGAACCTGTAACCAGGCCCGTCGCTGCTATCACAACACGGGTATCGAAGAGGCTGCGAAAAAGGCCGGTGCGCAGGTTCGTCATATCATCGATAGCCGTTTCGAAACTGTGGACATTCCAAACGGCGAAATGATCAAGAAATGGCCTCTCTACAAAGACGCTCTGAATGCCGACGTCCTGATCAATATGCCAATTGCCAAGCATCACAGCATCTCCCGTGTCACCCTGGCTTTTAAAAACATGATGGGCCTGATGGGAGGGAATCGGGGAGCCATTCATCGGGATTTTATGACCAAAATCGTGGATATCAATGCTGCCATCAAAGCGGATTTGACTTTGATCGATGGCTATCGTGTTTTGTTGCGCAACGGGCCCTCTGGTGGTAATTTGAAAGATGTGGCGCTTAAAAAGACAATCGTTGCTGGAGTCGATCCGGTGGCTGCCGACACCTATGCTGCCAGGCTTTTGGATGTCGATCCGGATGATCTGACCTATCTGAAAATAGCGGAAAAACGCGGTTTGGGTACGAGAAATCTGTCCAAAATTAGAATGGTTGAACGGACTGTTTAAACCTATAGAGGGAGTACTGCTCTAACGTGATAACGATATGCGTATTGCGAGACGATTTGTTCAGCTCTTTTTTCTGTTTCTGTTTGTTGTGTTGTTTTTTCAGGCCCGATTTCCGCTGGACAGCTGGTTACCTGTGGATGTATATCTACGGGCCAGTCCGCTCGTCGCTTTGACGGTGTCGCTGGCGTCGAGAACGTTCATTGCTCTCTTTATTCCCGCTCTGGTGATCGCGGCTCTGACCGTTATCCTTGGCCGTGTTTTCTGTGGCTGGATCTGTCCATTGGGCACGGTGATTGATGCGACGGATAAATTGTTCCGGCGACGTTGCTCGCGAAACAACACTCTCTTGCGATTGAGATCGTGGAAATATGTGATATTGACCCTTGTGGTTTTTTCCTCTATCATCACGTTTCAGTTGGTCTGGCTCTTGGATCCCATCGCGTTATTGACCCGAACGGTTACGGTTGTGATCTATCCGGCCTTTGTGTTTCTTGTCGGAGGTTTTTTTGATCTGGCGTTCCAGACCGGTTGGTCGGATGAGACGGTTTACACCGTATACGATTTTGCCCAGCAAACGGTTCTGCCTCTCGAACAACCCGTTTTTATGCAGAGTATTGTGTTAACCCTGTTGTTCGCTGTCATTATCGGTCTTGGAGCCATCAGCAAGCGATTTTGGTGCCGATATCTTTGCCCCCTTGGTGCCTTTTTGGGTCTGTTGTCCCGTTTTCGTTTCCTCCAGCGATATGTGGATTCATCGTGTACAGCGTGCGGGAAATGTCAGCGTCTATGCAGGATGGATGCCATCGAAGATGATTTTACCTCCTACAGCGTCTCCGACTGTATCGAATGCGGGCAGTGTGCCACAGTGTGTCCCGAGACGTCGATCACCTATCGTTTCGGTCGTCCGAACGGAGCAGTGAGAATGGATCTGTCCCGTCGGCAATTTATCCAAACCGCTGCCGTGGGTGTTGTAGGTACTGCAGTGGTCAGAACCGCCGCCTCCGATCCTGCCAACGATGGCAAGGTGATTCGGCCCCCTGGTGCATTGAATGAAGCCGACTTTCTGGAGCGGTGTATTCGTTGTCAAGAGTGTACCAAAGTGTGTGCCAGTGCCGGCGGTTGTCTTCAGCCAGCCGGCCTGCAGACCGGTTTGGAGGGCATCTGGACGCCTATTTCAATTCCCAAGCAGGGATACTGTGAGTACCAGTGTACCATGTGTGGTCAGGTGTGTCCCACCGGAGCCATTCGTCATTTGACAATTGATGAAAAGACAGAGGTCAAGATGGGAACTGCGGTGTTCGATCCCAGTATGTGTCTACCCTGGGCCCAAAAGGTCAATTGTCTGGTCTGTGAAGAGCATTGTCCTGTACCTGAAAAGGCGATTCAGATCGACGAACGGACTGTTCCGGCTCCGGATGGATCCATGCGAAAGATAAGGTTTCCCTATGTGGTTGAAGAGAGATGTATCGGTTGTGGAATCTGTGAAAACAAATGCCCGTTGCAGGGACAGCCGGGTGTCTATGTGACGGCTGCGGGAGAATCCCGGCAGGCCCAGGCACTCTATTCGTAATTTTAATCTATCCAGGACCTATGGTATGGCGATTTATTAAAACTCGTCTGCGATATTGCCGCCCGGCCCGTGAAATCCCTCCCTGTTGGACGGATTTTTATGATCCAGGAGTACCCGCGTCCATCACACCGGGCGAAGAGACACTCTATGACCTCTTTTCCGATACCGTGCATCGTTATGCCTCGTCCCCCTTTTTTTCGTTTTTGGGACGAGAGTGGAGCTACGGTAAGGTGGAGCGACTGTCAGCTCATCTGGCGAGCGGTTTGTTCCGGACGGGAGTTCGGGCGGGAGATCGTGTGGCCTTGATGTTGCCCAATATTCCTCAATTCATGCTCGCGTATTGGGCTATCCTCCGGTTGCGCGCTGTCGCAGTTTTGATCAACCCGCTTCTGTCGGAACGGGAATTGACCATTCAATTGAGTCAGAGTGCATCCCGGTGTGTCTTTTTGCTCGATCGGTTCTCCGACCGGTTTTTACAGATACAGCGCCAGGTCCCGGTAGAAACCGCTGTTGTGTGCTCGGTGGAGACCTATATGCCTCCCATGCTGCGTCTGGGGTATCAGATGAAATCCCGGTTCTCAGCCCCGTCTGACCGGCGTAGGGGAAGCAGTAGGTTGTTATCCTTTTCGGAGCTTCTCACCGATGAGGGTATTGCACCGGGTCGGACGGTCGACCCGTCCACAACCGCGGTATTGCTTTTTTCCGGCGGCGTCACCGGAACACCGAAAGCCATCTCTCTCAGTCATACCAATTTAATCGCCAATGCCATGCAGGCCAGAGCCTGGATCCGTGATTTTGCTGACTGTCCCCGTACCATACTGGCGGCGCTGCCGCTGATTCACAGTTATGGATTGTCCGCTTGTCATCATCTGGCCGTTTTAACCGGAGCAAAACTGTTTCTGGAACCACGATTCGATGCCATCCACCTGATTCGGATGATCCGAAAACATCCCATCGGGCTCCTGCCCGGCGTTCCAACGATGTTCAAAGCGCTTTCTGAAGCTCTGAAACGAAAATCCAGAGAGGATCTTCCTCTGAGTGTTTGTATCAGTGGAGGGGGTCCCTTGCCGGCTGATATAAAACGTGATTTTGAACAGGCAAGCGGCTGCCGCCTGGCAGAGGGATATGGACTCTCCGAAGCCTCTCCCATAAGTCACTGTAATCCTTTACAGGGACAACACAAGCTCAACAGTATCGGCATACCGTGGCCGGGAACCCAGGCCCGAATTGTCGATATGTCCGGTCGGCAGGAGATGTCTGTGGGAAAGGTTGGTGAACTCGAGATCAAGGGTCCTCAGGTGATGTCCGGATACTGGGAAGATCCCGAAGAAAGTCGGATTGTTCTCTCCCCAGACGGGTGGTTGCGCACCGGAGATGTTGCAAAAATGGATCAGGATGGTTATTTTTATATTGTTGATCGCTGTAAGGATATCATATTTTACAGTGGTTATAACGTCTATCCGGGAGAAATCGAACGTGTCTTGATGACCCACCCTGCGGTAGAGGATGTGGCTGTTTTGGGATTGCCGGATTCATATTATGGTGAACAAGTGACAGCAGCGGTGGTGCTGAGGCCGGATGCTGATGTTTCCGAGAACGAGCTGATCCTGTTTTGCCACTCCAGGCTGGCCCGTTTCAAGCTTCCCAAGCGAATCGTGGTCTGGACAGAGTTGCCAAAAAATATGTTGGGAAAGCCGTTAAAACGTCAGATCAAACTGGAGATGATAAAGTGGAACGATCGGAAATGAAGAACTGGGCGCCAAACAGTAGGGTCCGGGTCGACCGCACCGGGAGTGCTTAGACAATGAGCATGATGATAAAATCGGACTTTAACACCCAGCTATTTGATGCACGGGATCTGGTGCAAGTCAGGCTTGCAGGCGTTTCCAACACCATTGTCCAGTTGACGATTATGAACCGCATCCACGATATTTCGTGGATACCGGCGATCGTTAAAACGTTTGAGGGGTTTTTAAAGCGGGGCTACGCATCGTTTATAGTAGACCTGGGTCGTCTGGACCAACTCACTCCCAGTCTTATCGTCGTTTTGTTTGAACTGACCGCACGGGCTCGACGACGCGGTGGCAAGGTGGCGGTAATCAATATCAAAGAGTCGGCGATGACGTACCTGGATCAGTTTCATCCTTTGGATTATTTGATGGTTTCAAAGAGTGAAACAGTTGCCGTGCAGTCTCTGGATCCGGACAGGCCAGTCCCGTCATCCGTCCCAGAGTTGACGACTCCTCCAGTGCAAAAAGAACCGTCTAAAGGAGTGGAACAGTATCCGCCTTCCGGTCCGGAAGAGGTCCTCAAGGTACCCAGTCGGGTACAATCTCTGTACAAAGCATGCGATTTTGTGATCGATCGCGCGAAAACACAGGGATTTGATGAAACCAGCCTTGGAAAAATGAAACTGGCTGTATATGAGGCGTGTTTGAATGTTATCGAACACGCCTATCATTCCGATACGTCCAGGGAAGTGGAAGTCCGGGTTCAGCCTCGGTCCGATGTCCTGGTGATCAAAGTTGTCGACTATGGAGAGGGATTTAAAGTCGATCATTCAGATGAATTTGATGTTCTCGAAGCCGTGTCCAATCGAAAGACCGGTGGAATGGGCCTCTATATCATTCGCAAGGCTATGGATCAGGTCAGGTATAAGCCCGATTCCTATTATGGGAATCAGTTGATTATGATTAAAAAAATCCCTGATTCTTTTGAAAAAGGATAAACCGATGACAATCGATGTTTTCAGCTTTTTTTTGGGTATGGTTCTGATGCTGGCACTTGTCATCATCGTGGAACGTGTCTGGGGGCACTTTTGGTCCAACAAGAAAATACGGGAACTCCAGCGTCAGGTACGCCGTTTAGAAACTACTGTTAAAAAGAAAGACGAGATGATCATAAAATCATTAAAAGCACTTGAGAAAGAGGCAAAAAATGATACCTAAACGCCTGTCGAAAACATTACGTCATGGTGCCGTCGGAGGTTTAGCGGGTTTGATCGTGGAAAGCGGACTCGAGGCCGCCACCGGTATGGATTTTGTGAATGGAGTGTTGGAAATTGCCGGAGCCACATTGGGAGCGGTCAATGCCAATCGTGATCTCATTGAACATGTCTACGAGAGTGCCGTACAGGAGACCGGCAAGCCGCCTGCTGAACTCACCAATGAGGAATGGGACGATGTCCGCAA
>CAYPUH010000206.1:0-8566 GCA_964413725.1 uncultured Cytophagia bacterium | reverse complement strand
TGGGCAATCCCCACCCGGATACCGTGCCCATTCTGCTGGATTATTTCGGCATGAAAAGCGAAGAGGACCTGCGAAAACACCTGGACGACGATATGCGCTGGATCACACCGCAATTTTTTGAGGACGCCTACCGGGATCCCGAGGGCCGTGAGCTTTTTGATGCCGGCCTGGACAAGGAGAAACACGGTCCGGTGGGGCCTTTGGTGGACTGTGAGACCCTCGAAGAGGTGGAGGCCTTTCCCTGGCCGGATCCGGATTATCTCCATTTCGACAGCTGTCTGGAGAGTCTGCGCACCGCCGGCGATGTCTATCGTGCCAGCGGATTCTGGACCTGTTTCTATCACAACATCATGGATCTGTTCGGCATGGAGAGTTATATGGTCAAGATGTACACCCATCCAGAGATCGTCCATGCCGTCACCGACAAGGTGTGCGAGTTTTACTATGAAGCCAACGAGCGCTTTTTCGCCGCAGCAGGAGACCTGGTGGATGGCTTCTTTTTTGGCAACGACTTTGGCACACAGCGTGATCTCATCTGTGGTCCGGCTCAGTTCGACGAGTTTATCATGCCCTGGTTCCGCCGCTTCACCGATCAAGGCCATAAACACGGCTATCAGGTGATTTTGCACTCGTGCGGGGCGATCTACAAGGTCATCGAACGTCTCATCGATGCCGGCGTGGACTGCCTGCATCCGTTGCAGTGCATGGCAGCCAACATGGACACCGAGACTCTGGCCCGGGAATTCAAGGGACGCATCACGTTTATGGGCGGCATCGATACCCAGCGTCTGCTCGTCGCAGCCACTCCGGAGGAGATCAAGGATAACGTCCGCTATGTCAGGAACATGTTGGGACCCAATCTGATCGTGAGTCCCAGTCACGAAGCCCTGCTTCCCAATATTCCACCGGAAAATGTGGCTGCCATGGCTGAAGCCGCCGTGGAATCCTGACAGCTGTTACCCCGGCAACGCGTCGAGTAGAACAAAACCGGATATTCTCATGCTCTGGAAATATTTTGTTGTCATTATCTCTTTGGTGATCATCCTGGGAGGGTGCAGGGAACAGTCTTCCGACATGCCGGCGCCCATCGACCGGGATCTGGAACAGCTGAGCACCACAGGAACCCTGAAGGCACTGACCACCTATAGCGGGACGAGTTATTTCCTCTACCGGGGTCAACCCATGGGATTCGAATATGAACTGCTGAAACGGTTCGCCAATCATCTGGGATTGGATCTGCAGATCATCGTTACCCGCAATATCGACAGTCTGTTCGTTCTGTTGAACCAGGGAACAGCGGATATCGTGGCCCATGGTCTGGCCATCACCCTGGGTCGAAAAGAACATGTGGCGTTTACGGATTACTTTTATCTCACCCATCAGGTTCTGGTACAACGAAAACCGGACAACTGGAGAGCCCTGAAGCGGCATGAAACCCGCAGGATGCTGGTCAACAATCCCATCGAACTGATCGGTGATACGGTCTCGGTGCGCAAGAATTCATCCTATTTTTACCGGCTGACCAACTTGTCCAAAGAGATCGGCGGCATCATCCATGTGGATACGTTGTCCGGCACCCTGGCCACGGATGAAATCATCCGGATGGTCGTCGACGGCACGATAAAGTACACGGTTGCCGATGACAATCTTGCCCGTATCAATGCGTCCTATTATCCCATCCTGGATGTGAGCGTACCCATCAGTTTCTCCCAGCGCATGGCCTGGGCAGTGCGTTCCAACTCTCCCGATCTGCTAAAAGCCGTCAACACCTGGCTGGGTCGTTTTAAAAAAAACCTCGACTATCATGTGATTTATAACAAATATTTTGAAAACCAGCGTCGGTTCCGTAAACAAATCCGAAGCGAGTTCTACAGTCTCAACTACGACAAGATCAGTCCCTATGACAGTCTGATTCAAACATATTCTTCCGATCGTCTCGGCTGGGATTGGCGATTGGTCGCTTCCATGATTTACCAGGAATCACAGTTTGATCCTCAGGCTGTATCCTGGGCCGGTGCCCGTGGGCTGATGCAGCTCATGCCTGCCACAGCGCGCGAAGTTGGTGTCGAAGATCGAACCGATCCTCGACAGAGTATAAATGGCGGAATTACCTACCTCAAACAATTATGGGATCGGTTTACAGCCGTTGACGATTCCCTGCAAAGAATCAAGATGAGCCTGGCCGCCTATAACTGCGGATATTACCACGTCGTGGATGCGCAAAATTTGGCCGAAAAGCGCCGATTGAACCCCCATTGGTGGGATAACCATGTGGAAATCGTGATGCTCGATCTCAGCTATCCCACACATTACAACGATCCGGTAGTCAAGTATGGCTATGTCCGCGGCATCGAACCTATCACCTATGTGGAACAGATATTTGAACGCTATCGTCATTATACTCAATTGATTGCGGTTTCGGATTCAGCTATGATAACCTTTTAGCTCTCCTTGTAATCCGCGACCACTTTTGCATTTTGTGCTGATTTTTTCTAAGCCAAGTCGGTTGTCCACCATTTATGGAGGGCAATAACCGAATGGCATACTGGTGCTGTGGACGAGCTTGTGGTTTAAGACAGCAGCACATGAGAAACATCCCTCCGAGGGGGTTATACCATCCTGTTTGATTTCAGCACTATGCAAAGGCGATAGTCTTGGGTAATAACTATTACTCTAGATTCTTTTTTTTCGGATCGGCAATTTCAGTGTCCTGCCACTATTATTATACCAAACCATAGTATTTTGGGGTCGGTTCACCAGATGTCACCTGGCGGAACCAGAGTGTATTGTTGGGGTTATGATAAAAATTGTTTTGATGATTATCCTATTCGGTGTTTCTCTCTTGGCGGTGGCGCAAGAAAACAGCCAAATTGTCCGTTTTCAAGGGGGCCTTGCCGATATCGAATGGAGCGTTTCCTCCAGCTTGTTTTATGGTCTGGGGGGGCGCGCCAGCCACTTGGGGAGCATCGTTTCCACCCATGGTGATGATTTTTCCGTGAACACCAATCCAGCATTCCTCGCCGATCTCGAGCAGCGCATCCTTCAGTTGGGATATCATCCTCCTGTTAGCGTCAATCTGGGTTCTCTTTTCAATATCGACAGTCCCATTCGATCGGCGACCGATACGGCGATTAAAGACTACCGGGATGATGATATCGATCTGGCCTATACCCAGGTTCAGGCCCAAATTTCACAGTCGGATCAGTTTGGCGCCTTTGTCTTTGGACTGCCGCTGGCACCCGATTGGGGAATAGCCCTCTACCACACCAGGCCCTTGCGGTTTGATCTCTCTGCTCTGTTCTCCGCTGCGGCCGTCAAGATCGATACCGAACTGGATATGTCTGATGCCACCGATCACGTTATTTTTAACAGTTTTTTAGGGGGCAATCTCTCCTCGACCCTCGCTTTGTCCAGCATTGGACTCTCCGCGGGATACGCTGTCAGCGATTATATCTCTGTGGGGGGTGCTGTAAGACGATCTCAAGTGATCATCCGGATGAATGGCTATTTTGATGTCCAGGGCAGTATGCTCTATGGGGGACAGGAGAATACGTTCAATGACCCCAATGACAACTGGCACAATGATCTGACCCAGTCCATCGATACCCACTATGACGGGCATGCTCTGAGCTATCAGGCTGGCGCTGCGTATTCTTCCAATCCATTCTATCTGGCGATGGTGGTGGACTGGAATCCCGATATTCGGGCGACGGGGTACCTGAATCTGGTGAGCAATACCGTGCCGGCTCTCAATACCGATGTTCTTTTGGGAGAGTCTGAAGAAGACGATGCGGAAATTCTGGATCCTGAAAAACTCAATCTTTCCCAACTGACACTTACCAGACGGGTGAATCAGACCTCTTACCCTGAAATGACCATCCGTTATCCCGGCACGTTAAAACTGGGAGCTGCCTATCGATGGGATCACACCGCTGTGCATTTTAATTATGTCTGGGGCTTCACACCATTGTCGGTGGTTTATGGTTCGGAGGAGGCGGGTATCCATCCGGTACATACTGTTCGTCTGGGGCTGGATATCAAAAGCATTCAATTCGGAATCGGCGGGACGATTTTAAAAACTCTATCAGAGGGCGCTGAGAACCTGTTCTCGGCAGATCAGACACTCATTCTGCCGCTCGCATCAGTAGGGACGACTCTGGAATGGGATCCCATTCTTTTAAATATGCTGTTGGCCGCCAACCCGACTCCTATGTTCTCGGTGACTCTTGGATACCGATTCTAAAGAGATGCGATAAGGTGCCCATCAGAGAGAAACAAATAGAAAAAGGTATGTCGATATACTCATGAAATATCGAACTCTGTTTTTTACCCTTTCCGTATATTTCGGCTTTTGTTCATGGTTGTTTGGTGCCGGGATTACATTGACCTCTGAACCGGATCAACTCTATCGCGAGACCGGGTCGATCGTGATTCGCTGGCAGGAGCCGGTAGAGGCGGGTATCCGCTATGGCTTGCAGAGCGGTGACTATCCCTTTGAATCGACAGCCAGAGGCACCAGGCATCTCACCCTCATCCCCAAAGATGAAGGCATGAGTCCGGGTGTCTATTACGCTATCGTGTCAGCGTCCGGAATGCAGTCACGCGAGTTTGTGCTCTATATCGAATCGGGCACAGCCGCCAGGATGCTTCAGCCCGAGAACAACAGCACACTGTCCACCGGCGCACCACGATTTCGCTGGGATCCGGTTTCCGGGGTCCCCTTTTATCACATCATTCTCTCCGACCGACCGGTGGAACTCTATGAAGATGACAATGGCGATTTGCAACTTGATGGGGGCAATATCATCTGGCAGGCCATCACCTCCGAGCATTCTGCGGCGTATGGAGAACCCGATCCGTCCGGGTTCTTTAAATCCCTGTCTCTTCAGCATCCGCCCTTGATTGAAAATACCGAATACAACTGGGTCGTGTTGAATAACTACAATAATCATCCCGGGTTTTCATCCATCGTCCAGGCGGGCGTATCCAGCTTTACCGTCGATCTCGACTGCGAGTTGACACCACCCGTCAATCTCTCTCCCGGCGATGCGATGCGGTTGACCGATGAGACCCTGACGTTTCGCTGGGATGCGGTAGCGGATGCGGCGGCCTATCAGCTTTTGTTGTCCGAAACCCGCGAGCAGGCCGGCAGCGAGAGCAGTTATTTGATCTGGGCGCCGATCACCAAAGAGACGGCCATTCAAGTGAATGCCCGACAGTTGCTGCGGGCCGGACACTATTTTTGGCGTGTGATCGCTCTGGATCAGGCCGGACGTGGTATTGGCAGTAAGCTGTATGCCTTTGATTATGATGTGCCTCAGGCCATCCTTCACATTCGAACCTACAAAACCGATCTTTCCACCTTACCACGGGCAGAAATCGAAATCATTCCGGAAGATGGCTCCAGTGAGGTGAGTAAACTGTTGACCACCGACTCTGGACGTCTCGACAATCCCGTCCATCCGGGGTCCTATCGTATCTGGGCCCGTAAGGCGGGGTATGCCGATACGTCGGCAACGGTCACCGTAGAGGCGGCTGAGGAGCGACGCGTCAATCTGGTCTGCCGCGAACTGGTGCAATCGATCACCGGCCGGGTCCTCGATCAGAACGGCAGAGCGGTAGCCGCGGCCCGGGTGATCTTGTCGCGATATCCATCTGAAGAAAACCGATCCACCGTGACGGACCCGGCTGGTGTCTTTAGCCTTCGGGTTCCAAGTGGTGAATGGTATCTCCGGGTGGACAAAGAGGGGTATCAGCAGAGTGATCCCATTACCATAGATCTGTCTCCCGGCGAACGGTTACAGTTGCAGGATATCCGTCTGCTGGAACAAAAAGCCACTCTCTGGGGAACCGTCAAATCGTCTGCGGGCCGACCACTGGCCAATTGCGTCATCAAAGCGGCCTCTGGAGAAACTGTTCGCTCGACTTTGACGGGTCAGACGGGACGATTCGAACTCGAGCTGCGAGCCGATACCTGGTGGGTCACAGCTGAAAAAACAGGGTTTTCGTCACCATCCCCCCGCCGCGTTGGACTCGGTCTCGGCGAGCGGCTGGGTCTAGACCCGGATATCTTGTTGACCTCGGATGCGGCACTGGTCACCGGTTTTGTCCAGTCCAGCACATCTCTGCTCGCACAAGCAGAGATCCGTGCCGTGCCGTTGATGGGCCGAGCACAACGAACCACCAGCAATGCGGTGGGGAGTTTTGAGCTGAGCCTGACCGAGGGACTCTATACGTTTGAGGTATCTCGATCCGGGTATCGTGCCGATCAGTATCCCATGATTCAATTGGCTGACGGAGAGACCGTCTCCAATATGACCCTGAAGATGACGCGGGTGACAGGTGTCGTTGAAGGGATGGTTGTCCGCTCGTCGGGAGAACCGGTGCAAGGTGCCATCGTTACCTGTGCGGGTGCACAAGATACCAGTCATATCGATGGCAGCTATCGTCTCGCGATTCCAGCAGGTGAACACATCATAGACGCCACAGCTTATGGAATGGTTCAGACGGATAGCCAACGCGTGTCCATTGAGCCGAACGAGGTTGTGACAGCCGTGACGCTGGAGCTCACAGAGCACGCTGGTGTGATCGAGGGCACGATATTGGCCCAAGGTAAGGCGGTTGCCAATGCATCGATCACCGCCACTGACGGCAATCAAAGGGTGTTGACGCGAAGCGATGATGCAGGCTCTTATTGGCTCTCCGTGCCTCCCGGTGTATGGACGGTCGAGGTTGAAAAACCCGGACTGGCTCCTACAGCCCTGAACGGCATTGCGGTATCCGCGGATCAGGTGGTCAGTGGTGTGGATGTACAACTGACGGTTTTACAATCCGCTGTCCAGGGTCAGGTGGTAGATCGTCACAACCGGGCTCTCAATAATGCCCGCGTCATGATCGTCGGAGAGAACCGTATGGCCCGGACCCACCGCGACGGAAGATTTGCGTTCGGGCTTGAACCAGGATCCTATCGGATCAGGGCGGAAAAAGAGGGCTATGTCGTCAAAGAAAACAACATGACATTAAAGGAGAACCAACATCGCGTCGTCAATTTTTCATTGGACCCAAAGGCTCTTTTTTACGGCACGATTCTCGATGATAATGGACTTGAACTCAAGGGAGTAACCGTGACGGCCCAGGGGGCAGATACTGTCTCTACACTCACCGATTTTGCCGGTGAGTATCGGCTCTTTTCGCGTTCCGGTACGGTTTTTCTCCAGGCCGATGCTCTGGGATATCATAATCGGGAACGACAATATAACATCTCCCTCGGGGATAGCATTCCGGCGGATTTTATTCTGACCCGGGCACCCTCTGAAATCGCTGTGCTTTCTGGAATGGTGCGAAACAGCACCGATCAACCCTTGCGTGGAGTGCGTCTTTATCTGAGCGCCCGGGACGATCATGTGTTGCTTACCGATCTCAATGGCCGCTATGAAAGTCAGGCGTTGCAGGCGGGTTTCTCTGTGTCTTTGCGTCCCTCACATCCATCGCGATTTTTTGTTCCTCCACAACGACTATTTGATCCTCTGCCCTCGAGTCAGAGCGGGCAAAATTTTCTCGCAGGCTATTATGGTGATGTCAGTGCCAATGAACAGGTCAGTGCCTTTGATGGTTCTTTGATCCTGCGCAAATCGGCTGAACAGGATGTCTCGCCCCATTTCACCCGACTGCCTCGGGATACCGTGGCCGCCGATGTCAGTGGCAATCATCAGATCAGCCCGTTCGATGCCTCTTTAATCTTTCGTTATTCGGCCGGACTCTTGGATCGGTTTCCCGTCCAGGAGAAGCGCCTCGCCAAACCTGTCGAGTCCGCAACCCAGCCGCTACAGCTTGCACTGGAAAGCCAGCCGGTGGAACCCGGGATCCTTCGTGTCGGTGTCTCAGTGGACGAGGTCCGTGAACTCTATTCCGGACTTTTTGATCTTCAACTCTCTACGTCCAATGCATCGCTTGTCGAGTGCCAGAAAACCCCGTTGACCCGTCAGACGCGGATCGAGACGAACCAGCAAGAAAATCGGATACGGGTGGCCATGGCATCAACACATCCCATCCAGGCAGGTGGCGTGCTGTTTTATCTGCTGGTGCGGGCTCCATCTCTGACCACTGTCCGGTTTTCTCATGTCTCGCTAAATGAAGGCCTCATTCCGGTCTCTTTTGCGGCTCTGAATAGTGACCCGACCGTCAGCCAATTTTCGCTTTTGGATAACTATCCCAATCCCTTTAATGCGATCACCGAGATCCACTACGAGTTGCCGACACTGACTCAACGCCACTATGATGTCGAGATTACTATTTTTGATCTTTTGGGGCGGGTGATTCGTCGCATTCCGATGGGTATGCAATCGGGAGGGCGGTATCGAGTGATTTGGAAAGGACGTAATGACCGTGGCGAAGCAGTCCCGAGTGGACTCTATTTTTATCGTCTAAAAGCCGGTACGATTGAGAGGCGGAAAAAATGTATCCTGTTGCGATAGAGCGGGAGTGGGGGGTACAGAGTCCTTGGGAACCGATCTCAATGATTCTGTTTTAATGGTATGAACGATGCTATCACCCATGAGGTGAGAGT
>CAYPUH010000205.1:0-8572 GCA_964413725.1 uncultured Cytophagia bacterium | reverse complement strand
CCGCTTTTCTAAAAACATTTCGGCTGGATCTGAGCTTCCGTCATGACCGCGTGCACGATTCTCCCTCCGATTCACGCGTCCGCTATGTGAGAAATGAGCAATGGCTAGAACAGGACAATCCCCTGCCCGAGAGGCAATGGAATGCATCAACCATAAAAATGGCCACATCTCTTACCGGTTATCGAAATGATATGGTCTTTACCGGATATGCCAGCTTTGGCAAAAATGTTAAATTTCCCACATTGTTGCAACAGTTCAGTTCAACACTGTCCATCACCCCAGAGACCTATTCCCGATTGTCCCCGGAACGCCTGGACAGCTATGAAATGGGTCTCGACATCTCCCGGGAACTGGATATCAACGATCCTGTGGAGGGATTTGAAGCCTCTGTCCATTATTTTAAAAACTATTATGAAAACAAATTCCGATCTTTTTACACACCGGGAATTCCAATCCTTTTTTATGACACCGTTCCGATCGCTGAAATATCCGGTGTCGAAACCTCGTTTACGACCTTTATGTTTCATAAAATTGTGACCCTGACCGCTGCCCTTTCGCAGTTCTCCATCTCTGAAAAGGCAGCCTTTCCCTTCCGTTCAGATCAAAAACTCACTGGTGACATGACGATAAACTACCGGGGGTACAAACTCCGGCTACACGCATTCTCCGAAAGTGAACAGATTGGTTGGATCCAGAACAGTGATGGAGCCTTGAGTCAAGTAACTCTGAAGGAATACAGCAATATCGACCTGCACGTTTACAAGTCCATTCAGCTTTGGCGGACAGATATCTTTCTGTCTATCAGCGGTCGAAATCTCTTGCCCCGCGAGGACCTTTTGTTGAGGGGATTGTCTCTTAGAGATCGCAGATTTTATGTAACCCTGGGGACTCAACTCTAGGGGTCAAACGTAGGAGAATGAAATATGCAGCCGTTAAAACATGTCGCCCTTTTGCTGATTGTGGTTCTGTTCTGTTCTTGTGAAAATCCGTTCGAGACGGACGAAATCAGCGGGGATCAAAGAACCCTTTCGGGGACTGTCCGTCTGGAAGGCCGGGATTCTCACGAAGGTATTTTGATATATCTGAATGGTATCCGGCAACATACCTTTACAGATGCGAACGGTCATTTCACCTTAACCCTTCCCCCCAAAGCGGTTCTCAACAGCCAGGGAGTTTCCGATGGGGTCTATAACCTCTATTGTTTCGCATTGACGTTTCGCGGACGGGTACTATCCGTCATTTTACAGGACGGTCAGTTTGTATTTGGAGAGGCGAATGTTACCAATGGCGGCAAAATAAACGATCAGTTGTTGACACAACTCTACCGGGCTGATATCACGGTCATTCCAGAGCGGGCACAGATCACCACAACAGAGTCACACCCGTCTCATCCGGAACAGGCCCAAATACCGATCACGGTGAAAACCGAGATTTTTGCCGGGGAAGGGTATGTAAACGTCGTGGTGCCCAATGGCAACACGGGGCTGATGGGTGGAATTTTGATGAAACACAGAAAGACCGAGGCGGTCTTCATCCTGACGCTGCAGGACGGCCCGGACAAACCCCTTTATACAGCCGTTGGAGTGAGCGGACAAATGTGGGGATTTCATTTTGATTTGGCAGAGTATAGCGAGTTGCCCGAAGGGTATTATGACTTGTATCCGTTTTTCCTTCAGGACGAAGAGAGCACTCCCATTGAGGTCATAGAAACAGCAGTGGACTTTGACCTTTATACTCTATCAGAAAGACATATGGATTTGTTAAAAGTGTTAAATGGTCCTCAATTTTATTTCTCAAAGTTCGGGGGTGACTTTTAGAATCAACCGAATACAAAGGTCTCGTCCCCATCCCGATTGATATGGATTGAGGAATTGAACAGTTGGCGACAATGAATGACCAGTTCAACGGACCCGGTGCTTCTCGAAATAGGTCTGGATATCTCTGGCCGGACCACCCATGTTGCCTATGCCCAGCACACAACATTCGGGATAGGGACACGTGTTCAACGCTTCATCGAGATGACGTATGGTGGGCGTAAAGAGTAATGTTGGATTTCCCGGAATCATTTTTGTTATCTTTTGCCTGTCCAGCAACGGAAGCCTGGATCCCATCCACAGCAGTTGACCCACCTGATCCCCATTGATTCTTTTTAAAAGAGAGAGCGTGCGTTGATGCCGATCCGGCCGCGTCACCAACAAAAGGATCAAGGGAGCGCTGGCCAGATATGTCTGTATCCGGGGGTGGTTCTGTATCCGTTCAACAGACTCGGGATCATTGGCCGCCAGAGCATGAATATAGAAAAACCGTTTTGTTCCGACCTGGCATCGAACGACTTCAAGCCCTCCAGCATCCGGACGCGAGTCTACCATTCCCGCCAATGCTATATCCCGTTCGATACCGAGAGTCGTACATACGGACAGAGCCACCGAGACATTTTCGGGATGTTCCACATAGGAAAACCGTTCCATCGCGTCTTTGGGGAAAGGAGCCCGGGCCGGGGAGTAGAGAGGACACTCGAGGGAAGCCGCGATGGGTTTAAACAGTTGGATGAACGTTGTATCCCCCATAAAAAGACGGGTTCGGCGTGACAGGGCTCTCGCGAATGTTAACGCCACATCCCGCTCAGTGGGTCCCATCACATCGAGATGATCCGGACGGATATTTGTCATAACAGTAATATGGGGTCGGATGAAGGTGCGCGCCTCTACCTGCTGAAGATCTGGTCGGAGTGCCATTCCCTCCACAACCACAACGCGATACCCATCCCGAACAGCCCGGCGCAGAACACCAAATTGTTCCATGATATTGGGTCGCCACGGCCTCTTCAGCGGTTCCTGTCGACCATCCGCATGTATGAGCAGGGTGTCGCTTCCGGTAACCTTGGCAAGTGAGCGGTATCCGCCGACATTGAGACCGGCGGAAATCAGACGAGTGACAGAAGATTTCCCCCTGGAGCCGGTGACGAGTATGCGAATATCGAGTTGTCGCTGTAACCGGCAAAGATATAATCTCTCGCTTCCCCACCACAGGATCAACACAGCTAATGCCCCGACCACAAAAAACACGGGGTCGATCCACATAGAAGACCCGGATATCATTCTGAATCGGCAACGGAAAGGGTCATGCCGTAATGATAAGGATCTTTTGGCGGCGAGGCGTTCCAGTCAGAAAAACTATGAGACCCATCCGTTCTGAAATAGGCGGTATAGGAGCCCTTTTCCAGTTCGATCACCCCTTTAAACATCCGGTTCTTCCGGGCGCCACCGGCAGGACGGGAATGGGAATAGCCCATCTTCCAGACCACACGACCGTTTTCATCTTCAATCCAGCCATAATCATACATCTCATACCGATCTCCCTCGCCAATGGCATAAATGGATAGCTGGGTCTCCTCCTCGAGCGTGAATGACGAAGACAACAAATCATCGTCCCGGGGCTGAGTCAAAATACCGAGTATCGAGGAATCCTGGTCCTCACTGTAGGGCTGAAACCAGTCGGTGGTAAAATTATCACCAGCCGGATAGATCGTGATTCCCCAGGCTTCTGGATCATATGGGGGTTCCTCGTTCCATTCCTCAAAAGAATGGGAATCATCCGAGGAATAATACACGAGATACTTGCCAGCAGCAAGATGAATGCGTTCATCCGCCATCTGATTTTTCCGTCCCCCGCCGGCATGTGTTGTGTTGTTGCCGGACATTTCCCATACGACATCATAGCTGTGCGCTTTTAAAATCCATCCTTTATCGACAAACGTCCGGCTGCCGCTCTGTTCTCCCAGCGCATAGACACGCACATCCATATCCTGCAACAATTCAAATCCCTTATGATAAAAATCATCATCCCGGACTCGTCGGATCGATACGATTGGCGCACGACGTTCCTCTTGATATTCGGATATCGACGCCATGTCTTCTACATTTACAACGCTTACCGTGACACCCCATTGGTCGGGTTCATAAGGTGGCATTCGATTAAAATTCTCTGCCGAGTGAGACCCATCGGTGCTATAGTATACAGCGTAATTTCCTTTGGAAAGATGAATCTGTTCATCAAAAACCCAGTTTTTATCCGCACCGCCGGCATGTTTTCCTCTGCGAAGATGTGCCTGCCAGACACGAGTGCGGCTATCGAGATCGAGAATCCAGCCTGTGTCGTACATGCGGTTCGACCGGTTTATCCCTTCTCCTATCATGAAAACCCGCACATCGACATCGTCATCGAGGTGAAACATTTTACGCTTCATACTGTGATCGCCGACACCGATCATCTGAACAATCACGCGTGGATCCAGCGGCTGAACCGCTTCTGACACCACTGCAGAGCGTTCTTCAGGATCAAGAGAGATGTACCACTCTTCCCATTGAGGCGAGGCATGCGGTTCGAATCCATCAAAAAGGCCTTCCAGGAAATCTCCAAAATCCTCTATTCGAACCTCGCTACCGGCATCGATACCGAAATAGAGACGGTAATAGCCGGGAGTCAGTGTAATCTCATCACGAACAGAGCGTAGCCCATATCGTCCGCTTTGACGGCTGTCGCTAAGCGTCATTTCCCACACCAAACGATGACACGCAACATCCACGATCCATCCACGCGCCATCCACCGATCATCGACAATCTGCCCCTGTGCGTCGAGCTGACAGGTGACCTCATCGACGACCTGAAACGATCGTGATTTCCAGGTGAACCCTCTCATATCTTCAACCACCAGAGGGTTCGCATACAATGCCGTTGCGAACAGGATAATGGCACAAACCAGACGGACTTTTGTTAACATTGGACTATCCTTTTTCTCAGGTCATGCGACCCGGCGTGTCTTGTTCTAAATATTACATTTCCATCCTTTTCGGATTTCCGAACAAATGCCTGTCATCAGAATACCGGATTGATCGATACCTGTGATGCCCGAAGCCTCAATGAACCTCGATATCCAACTCACCGATACCCGACGAGATGGTCAGATAAAGTGACTTGTCGGTGTTTTTGTAATTTTCAGAATAGTAATAATTCCCTCGCTTTTCAAACCAACTGGGTGTATTCACATTGGAGAGAAAAAGGAATTTTGAAATTCTAAGCTTGATGCCCAATGTTTTGGGTAAAATAATTAAAGTCTCGCCAATATCCAGATCGATTCGAGCCATTCCGCGCTTTAAAGTTTCTCCCGAAAAATCGAGGGTCATCTCTCCGATACCACCATTGATTTCGGCCTGTCGGAAATTGGCGTTACCTAAATTGGCCACACGCACTTCGCCGACCTTGACGTTGATATCCAGTATCTCCATCTCGGTCCGGTTGGGTTGAGCAAAATCGATTGAGACATCGCCGGCAAGGTTGGACAATTCAAATGTTCGCAAATGCAGATCACCCAGCTCAAAATCGATTTCGCCTGCTTTTATATCCGCATAAAAATCGATTTCGGGGCGACCCGGCAAGGACAGAACGATTCTGGCATAGGTATCGCCATCTTCTCCTTTAATGATATTCAAATTTTCGTGATCGATATCAATACGCAACTCGTCGCGATCCTCATCATATCTAATATCCGCATCACATTGTTCCTTGTCATAGACCACCCGGACATAACACTGATTGCCCCGATCATGTCTATTGACCGTGACTTCTGCGCCATCGACATTCAGATCGACTCTAAATTCATCTCCGGAGACCCAATAGTTCTCGTCATATTCGACCAGCTCGGTACCGGCCGCCCACGCAAACGAAATATACAATAATGTGGCGCCAAGGAAAATACCTGTAAACAGCGTTCTCATCGCTCCTCCTTTCAAATGGATATACATCCAATCTACAAGGAACCCGACTCCGGGCTCATATATAGATACGTTAAAGTACGCAAAAGGTTACCTAGAACACCCGGCTGTTAAAAGGGTCTGCGGATTCGAAACGTGATAACGACATCATCAGCGCCCTGATCGGTCGCCTTGGCGAAATTGAGCCGGAATGTATTCTCCCGATCGGCCAGAGCAATACCCACATTGGTCTTTAGATCAGACCCGTTCAACTGTCTCCAGCCGTCATCTATTTGTGATGGTTGCTCCTCAGTCCAGGCGGTGCCGGTGTCGACGAACAGAATGAGGCCAAAAGATTCTCCAAACAACCCATTCTGACCAAATGGCAACATGTGGTATTCGAGATTGACCAATAGCATACGATTGCCGGAAAAGGCCTTGAACGGATATCCACGCAATGTCGAGATCCCCCCCAAATCAAACCGATAAACCGGGGGCAGCGTACCGGTGGAGGTCGCGGCTCGAAGCCGAAACGATAATGATTCTTCCCAGCTCAAGGGCTGATATCTGCGAATATCCAAAATAAAACGCTGAAAGTCAAAATCGCTGCTCAATCCATAGCCCGATCGCTGGCCTTGAACATTTACCAGGAACCCTCTTTCAGGATTTTCATCATCATCCCGGCTGTCATAGGACATCGTTAGGCCATAGGAACGAAGGGACATTTGTTCTCCATCAGCAAATTGGAGTGGCAGGGCTGCAGGATTGGGAGGGAATTGTTTATCTCCTCCGAACAGAGACCAGTTGGTTTTGTTTTCAACATTTTCAATCCCCGAATACTGATATGATAAGCGCATGGAAAGGGACGAAGAAAGCAGAGATCTCAGGAAAATGCTATATCCATCATCCAGATAATAGTCACGGAAATCCTCTCGCAAGACAAAGGCGGCCAGAGAGTTCTCTGTATCAGAGATGATCCATCGGTCCCGGGTATCCACCAGGTGATGCAACTCTGCCCCCACGGCCACAAGAGAAGATCCGAATAGTTGTCGCCGCTCCAGTCCCACCCGATATTGTGTCCGTTTACTGGAAAATGAATAGCCCAATTTCCCCAACAGTTGAAATCGATTTCTGCTTGCGGGATGCCAGATATGCGGCAATCGTAATCCCAGACTGAGGCCATCCACGCGATCGTAGGAGACATAGACAGCTTCTCTTTCGGGATCCATAAACCGGTTATACCGGGATTTATGCCGGTTCTCGTCCCACCCCCCCCAGGAGGAATCCCCATCTTCTTTATAGTATGACGTTCCACGATTTAAAGAGCTTGACTTGATCTCAATGATATCGCCGCCAACCAGCGCACCTGGATGCATCCATATTTTACCGGCAACAGAGACCACATCGCCCTCTACAAATGCAGTTGAATCCAGCTCAGCGTCGCCGTCCATAACAACCACATTACCCAAAACCTCTCCGGCCAGAACCAGAGTCCCGTCGCGTACCATAAGCGACGTTTCCAGCACTTGATCCCGGTCCACTCGATAGTCCCCCACAACGGTCTGCATGTCGGTTTGATAATACCGCTGCTCAATTCGCTCGCGTTCCCGTTCCTGTCCATAGACATTCTCGTGCAAAACAAGCGTGAACAGGAACACCAGAATAAATGCGATTAACAGCAGTAACAGTACCTGTTTGACCATTACTTTCTCCATGCTGGTATCTCCTTCATATCATACTATTGTCACCAAACACACGTGCAATAGCCGTTCCAAAAACAAACCTTTATATCCAAGCAGAAAATTTATTTTGTCTTGATTATTCACAACTTAGACATTGCTGCCATGGAAAAATCAAGCCACCCTTCAACCTGCTGTGCTGCAACACCACACCTGTGGGTTTTTTACACACCTGTTTTGACATAATTGTGGCTTTTTTACACAGAGGTTCCCAGGTCATCCAGAATGGTATTCATATCTGAGGGAAGGTCAGAGTCAAACCGCATCATTTTGGTTTCGACAGGATGAAAAAAAGAGAGGGTTTTGGCATGCAACATCTGCCGTGGAGTATGAGCGAGAAGCTGACGCGCCGTTTGTGTGCGCGTGTGGTTCAAACCGGCAAGTTGTTTTGTTCGTCCTCCATATACAGCGTCTCCAAGAACCGGATGGCCGACAGACGACAGGTGAACCCGTATCTGATGGGTCCGGCCGGTCTCGAGGGTTAACTTTAAAAGTGAAATCAATTCAAAGGATTCAAGAACCTCATAATGGGTGACGGCATGTTTTCCATCCTGGCGAATGGTCATACGTGTACGGTCTTTGATATGCCGGGCGAGGGGGGCAACAATCTTTCCCTCCGGTCTTTTCAATTCACCCCATACCAGGGCTCGATATTCGCGAGTCATTTTCCGGTCAGATAGTTCCTGCGCCAATGCTGCATGGACAGCATCGGTTTTGGCGACCACAAGCAAACCGGATGTGTCTTTATCCAGCCGATGAACCAGTCCCGGACGTGTTTCACCTCCACGTCTTGCAAGAGAATCACAATGATAAAGCAAGGCATTGACCAGCGTACCCGAGGGATTTCCATAGGCTGGATGGACTACCATACCCGCCTGTTTGTTGATCACCAAAAGTGAGTCATCCTCATAAATGATATCCAGCGGAATATTCTCGGCGGCCAACTGACGTTTTTTTACTTTGGGGCGCAGAACCGATATGATCTCACCCGGTCGAACCAGATGGTTGGCTTTTACCGGTTCACCATCAATCCGGACATAGTGTTCATCGATCAAATGTTTCACTTGAGAACGACTGATATCC
>CAYPUH010000204.1:0-8576 GCA_964413725.1 uncultured Cytophagia bacterium | reverse complement strand
TAATAAACAACAATGATTTCGTAACATTCAATTCAAGTCGATTCTGTTTTTCGATCAACATAATAAATTGATTTTACTAGAATGGTTGCGGGGTGTCCGGTCGTTCGACCGGACACTATTGATGACAAATGAATTCGAAATATACAGAACGGCCCGGTTTTTCGCAAGTCAAATTTGCTCATTCGGTATCGCATTGAACCGTTCGGATGTGGGGACCCGACCGTCCCGAGGCTTAGCGAATTCGCTTGAAAATGTTATAGCCGAACTCTGTCTCAACGATACCGCTTACTTTTCCTGTTTCCAGGGTTTCAATGACCTGCTCGATTTTGGGATCAAAATCTCCCTTTTCAAAATACCCCAGATCTCCTCCCTGGGACGCGTTGGGCAAAATAGAATACTTTTTCGCCACCTCCCGAAAGTCCTTTCCACTGCTGATTTCAGCAAGGGCATTTTCAGCTTTGGATTTTTCTTTGACCAGTATATGCAGGGCTCGCAGATGGTTCTCGCCTTGTTTGGGCCGGATATTGGAAAGCGAAGGTTTCCAGATCCAGGCGGTGAGCATAATTTTGGCCCAATTCCCCTTTTCCTCAATTACAGCGGTTTCAACGCCATTCAAGACCGTTCCGATTTTTTGACCATTGGGAGCCGCTCGAAGATTTTCCTCGTCAGCTGAAACATACCGACGAAGTGGCCGGTTTTGAGCCATTGCAAACTGGGTCACCGAAAGAATAATCAGTAGTGAGGCAATCAGGACATTTCGCATGATGACAATCCTCTTTGGTTATACCGATTGACAGGAAACCCGTTGAGGTTCACTGTGTGGGTTATGGATGAGTTTTTCAATAGCATCTCGAGATGGGATTCCTTGTTTGCCTCCCACTCGAGTACATTGCAGTGCTGCCGCAGCACTCGCAAACTGTGCTGAATCGCGAATCGACTCTTGTTTCAACCAGGCGTGCAAAAAGGCACCATGAAACACATCACCTGCCCCGGTACTGTCGATCACACCAACAGGATAAGCGGGTTGAAAGAATTGATCGGTATTTGAACTCCAAAAACTTCCAGACGTTCCGGAGGTCACAGCAGCGACTTGCATGCGGTCATATTCCAAACATTTTTGACTGCTCGATATGGGATCCTGTGGAACGAGATGGTGATCTGCCCAGGTTTCACTGACAATGGCGATGGAAACCAGGTTTAGCAATGCAGGATCCACCGGCCGGTCACTACCAATATCGATAGAGACCGGAATTCCAGCTTCCACCGCCCAACGGGCCGCCTGCAGTTGCGCCTCCCGATCCCGACCATCCAGATGAACCAGCCGGGCAGACTGTATATCCGAAGGCCGGATCTCATCGACTTCGATGGAAACAGCGGTGGGACGATAAATGAAAATTGTGCGCTCACCCGATTGTTGTTCTACAATAACTGTTGCTGACGGGGTCACGATGCGGGGATCGCGAACGAGACCGGAGAGATCGAGATCGTCGGACAGATCACCGACGACCTGATCACTGGCAGAATCGGTGCCGATTTTACCGATCAGACGACACTGGTCTCCAAGCACGTTCATGGTCCGTAGAGCCAGAGGTATCGAGCCACCACTTTGAGTGTGTAATGCTTTGATCTGTGTTTTGGTATTTTGATTTGGAAAGCGCTCAACAAGGTGAAACACATCAAGGGTAATCAACCCGATACCGAGACAATCAATTTTCATCAGCAGACCAGTTTTCGATACGGTTTACCAGTTCAGAAACGATATCCTTTTCATCGATTCGTTTGATGATAGTGCCTCTCTTGAAAAGAACGGCGCGTTTGCGGCCACAAGCGATACCGATATCAGCTTCCCGTGCCTCGCCCGGCCCGTTGACCTCGCATCCCATAATGGCGACTGTTATGGGAAAATC
The DNA here is from genome assembly GCA_964413725.1 of uncultured Cytophagia bacterium. Lineage (GTDB taxonomy): Bacteria > Zhuqueibacterota > Zhuqueibacteria > Residuimicrobiales > Oceaniaggregativiventaceae > CAYPUH01. Next base: position 6,669 of record CAYPUH010000204.1, on the reverse strand, counting down.
GAGATGAGCGAGTGCAGTTTCGACGGCCTCGGCAATGGGTATCAAATCCACCTGGGTCCGGCTACACGTGGGACAGGAAATGAGATTGACGCCACCTGTTTTCAAATGCAGCCCGGACAAAATGTGTTTTGCCACCAAGATCTCCTGCACGGGATCTCCGGTCAAAGAGACCCGCAGGGTATCGCCAATCCCCTGATAGAGAAGAATGCCCAACGCCACCGCGGACTTTACAGAGCCTGAACGCAATGTGCCGGCCTCAGTGACTCCGATATGCAGCGGTACATCGGTCCGCCTCGACACCTCTTCATAGCTCTTTATCGTGGTTAACACATCCGAAGATTTTACCGAGAGAACAAGCTGTTCTGCTCCCCACTGTCGGCAACGATCAATATGACGAACCGCACTGGCGACCAGAGCCTGAACGGTCGGTCCCCCCTGCTCCTTTAAAATATCGCTTTCCAAAGAACCGGAATTCACCCCGATACGTATGGGAATTTGAGCAGAAACAGCTTTTTTAACAATGTCCCTTACCGCGTCCGCTTTTCCGATATTACCGGGATTGATACGAATCTTGGCAGCCCCTGCATCCAGAGCGGCCAAGGCGAGTTTGGCATTGAAGTGAATATCCGCAATAACCGGAATCGCAGATCTCAAACAAATCTGTTCGAACGAGGGAATCGCATTCTCTTTTGGGATCGCCACACGGACCAATTCACATCCAGCAAAGGTCAGTTTGTGGATCTGCTCAAGGGTTTCCTCTACACAGGTGGTTTTCGTATTGGTCATCGACTGAATCGAAACAGGTGCTCCCCCACCGATTTTGACAGGTCCGACCTGGACAGCGTTTGTGGATCCCATGATCACTATTCCCGAATAAGATATCTCCCGACACCGAGTCTGTTCGTTAAAAGAGCCAAGAGTTTGATACGATGATAAATTCAGAACGACTTTAATGATAAGATTTCCTCAGATTAAAATCAAGATTATTCTCTGGCAAAAAGAAAACAGTATCCGGATGCTGTGTTAACGAAAGCCAATAAATGCATTTTACTGATTCTGCCTGGTTTGTATCAGCATCAAATCACACCTATCAGGTGATGACATTATATATAATATGGGAAAGATTCAGTACTTAGCACCGAATCCGGGTAGTTGAAAGACTGTTAGTGGGTACTTTACAAAAACAGTGCGGAAATGACTATTGAATGGTCTGGAAGGATCGGATGGTGCGACGTGAGCCCCGGTCGTGCACCGGAACATCACGACCGGGGCTCTCTGGAGGTAAGTTTATTGTCCGCCCAACAAAGCATATATCATGAGGCCGCCGAGTCCACCGATAACAGCGGCAACCCGGTATCGCTTTCCTTCGTTTTGTTCCAGATGTTGTTCTGCTTTTCGGTTTTCAAGCTGGCGTCTCAAATATTTTTGCTGCTCCGTTTCATTTCGGAGTGGGATGCGACCATAGTTTAAGGCATTTTCATCAAATTTATCCCGCGGATAGATGATCTTTCCGTCTGAACTGACAACAGCGAGAATATGCTTTTTCGAGACCTTGATCCATTCATTCTCCCCGGGATAGTCTTGCTGTTTGAATTCGATAAACTCATCGGCAATGACCGAGAGTTCTCCGGCAATCTTTTGGTTGTCAATCGTCAACAAAATATCCGCATGCGATGAGATGGCGACAAAGAAAACAAATACCCACAGGGCTATAACAGCGCATCGAATGTTCATATCGTACTCTTCCTTTGCGTTGGGTACCTAGACTTTGAAAAGCTGTTTGTACTGCATTGAATCCAATACTGAAAAGAACAGGGCTTTTGATATTGTTGCCATGTGATGATCTACAAACACAACTGGTCTAGCACAGTATCGATGTCACATCTGCTGTATCAAGTATCATGCCAGAAAGAGCCCATGGTTCAATCCGTCATAAAAACATTAATAACAATAGATAAAAGTAACCGCCTCCTGATGATGCAACGACAAGAAACAGTCAGGTTTCAAAAATGTAATACAGGATCGTTATGTGGAGAGGGATTTTCTGGCTCTGCGTTGCAAATATTCGCGGATATCCTTGCTCAAATTAAATTGAAGCAATTTTTCAGCATGTTGGAGAGAGGTGGGTCCATCCAAAGACCGGATTCGCATTTTGACATGAATTACAAATGGAGCACTCATACTCAGTATCCGATACCCCATTCCCACCAGGCTTTCGGTAAAAAGGGGATCTCCGGCAATTTCACCGCAAATACTGGCTTGGATATTATACTTGGAGGTCCGATCGGCAATTCGTTTCAGCATTCCGAGCACTGATGGATTAAAGGGTTGATAAAGTGACGCGATGGTCTCATTACCACGATCGACCGCAAGGAGGTATTGTATCAGGTCATTGGTACCGACGCTAACGAAATCGACATAAGGCAAAAAGGAATCGATCATAAAGGCCGTGGACGGCACTTCCACCATGATACCGAGGGGAACATTGGGGTTAAAGGGTACATCCTCATGAGTCAAATCGGCTTTGACCTGTTTGACAATGTCCCGTATGGACAACAATTCCTCCAGTTGAGAGATCATGGGAAACATCATCTTGACCGGGCCGTGCACAGCAGCCCTCAAAATGGCCCGGATTTGAATTTTAAACAATTCAGGTTCGCGAAGAGAGATTCGAATGGCCCGGTAGCCCAGGTAGGGATTTGGATCCTTGTGGAATTTCATACCCCCCACAACCTTGTCTCCACCTACATCAAGTGTTCGGATGGTAACGGGCCGGGGAGTGGCTTGTTTTACGACGTTAATGTAATCATTGTACTGTTCCTCCTCTGAGGCGATTTCTTCACGATCCATAAAATGCAGTTCGGTTCGATACAAGCCCACTCCTTCTGCACCTGCTTTAAGTGCCGGTGCAATATCATCGGGGGAACCGATATTGGCCAACAATGTTACCGAAATATCATCGCGGGTAACCGAGGGTAAGGAAGCAAGTTTTTCCGATTTTTGCCGCCTTATCTCTTGTATCTCTTTGACTCGTTGGAAATGTTCAACATCCTCTGCTGTGGGATTGAGAATCACCTCTCCCCTGAATCCAATGAGGATGACATGGTCTGTAACTTTAGCGTCATGGAAAAATTCCGGTACACCGGATACCAGGGGGACACCCAGAGATCGAGCCAAAATAGCCGCATGGCTGGTGGCACCGCCATGAACCGTGATAAACCCTCGAATTCTCACCGTTCTCAGATTGACAGTATGCGAAGGCAGTAGCGTTTCCGCCGCAATAATAATATCCTCTTCCCCACCCACATAGCATTGACGCTCTGATGCCGTGATCGTTTCAAGTATTCTGTTGGACACATCGCGAAAATCATTGATTCGATCACGGAAATAAGGGTCCTCCAAATTCTCGAGACTTTTAAGTGCTGCTTCAAGTGTTTCTTCTATCGCCCATCCAGCGCTTTTTTTATCCTTTTCAATCTTGTCCTCTACCTGATGGATAAAATAGGGATCTTTGGTCAGCATCATCTGGACCTCAAAGATCTCAGCCTCCGACTCGCCCACATCGTGCCGGACCTGTTCTTTCAGCTCCTGCAGTTCTCGACGGGTGGATACCAGGGCCTGATGGAAGAGATCCAGTTCGGATTGGATCTCCTTTTCTGTGATGGTCTGACGATGGGCAAGATGGGATGAATCGATCAGGCAAATTTTTCCCATCGCCAGGCCGGGCGAGAGAGAAAGACCACGATATGTGCTGCTCATGGGCTCTGTATTTCCTCTTTGAAAGGGTTCAGAGGTAATCCTGCGATACTGATAGAGTTCGGATGTCGTCCACTATGAACGGGTGATCTGCATTGAATCAGGACAAGACACCCAATTTTTTTCCTACCTGTGTAAACGCATCGATGGCATGGTCGAGCTGGTCCCGAGTATGGGCAGCGGATATCTGTACACGAATTCTGGCCAGACCTTTGGGAACCACAGGGTAGCTGAATCCAATGACATAGATACCCTTTTGAAGCAATTTCTCGGCCATTTCGTGCGCCAATCGTTCTTTATAGAGCAATATGGGGACAATGGGATGGATTCCGGGTTTGATGTCAAATCCTGCTTTTGTCATGTGATCGCGGAAATACCGGGTATTGCTTTCCAGAGTATCCCGCAACTCTGTCGTCTCTGACAATAAATCCAGCACTGCGATGGTTGCTCCGGTGACCACGGGGGGTAAGGTATTGGAAAACAGATAGGGTCGACTTTTTTGTCTGAGGTATTCGATCATTTCTTTTCGTCCGGATACACATCCTCCCGAAGCGCCGCCCAGGGCCTTTCCAAACGTCGTGGTGATGAGATCCACGCGGCCCATACAATCCAGATATTCGTGTGTTCCTCGTCCGGTTTCGCCAATAAAACCGGTGGCATGGCAGTCATCCACCACAACCAGTGCGTCATACGCCTCTGCCAGATCACAAATCTCATTGACGCGGGCAATATCGCCGTCCATCGAAAACACACCATCCGTTACCACCAGCCTGTATCTGGCATTCTGTGCCTCTTTAAGCTTTTGTTCAAGATCAGACATATTGCTGTGTTCATAAATATATCTCTGGGCTTTCGTAAGGCGAATGCCATCGATAATGGAGGCATGGTTCAGCGCATCGGTCAAAATGGCGCTTTCTTTGTCTACAAAGGGTTCAAACACGCCCCCGTTGGCATCAAAACAGGCGGCATAAATAATCGTGTCGTCCGTTGCCAAAAATTGTGATACCTTGCGTTCCAGCTCTTTATGAATCTCCAGGGTCCCGCAGATAAAGCGAACCGAAGACATTCCAAATCCCCATTCATCAAGTGTCTGGTGAGCCGCAGCGATAACATCGGGGTGGTTGGCCAATCCGAGGTAATTGTTGGCACAAAAATTCAACACCCTATCCCCGCTGGCGACACCGATTTCTGTACCTTGAGGCGTTTGGATAACCCGTTCATCTTTGTACAAACCTGCCTCACGGATGTCTTTTAGGTTGCTCTTGATATCTGCCATTATTTTTCCGTACATGGTCCCTCCCTGTTTGCCAACTTTGCGAACCAGAGTCTCTTCAACATCCTCACTCCATCTCAAGTATTACTTTACCACAATTCCCTGAGAGCATGACCTCAAACCCTTTCTGGAACTTGTCAAAAGGAAACTTGTGCGTAAGGACCGGGGAAATGTCCAGACCACTTTGAAGCATTGTTTGCATTTTGTACCATGTCTCAAACATTTCCCGACCATAGATGCCCTTGAGGATCAATCCCTTAAAAATGACCTGATCCCAGTCGATTTGTGCCGAGGATGGCAAAATACCCAAAAGTGCGATACGTCCCCCGTGGTACATAGTTTCGAGCATGGATTCAAACGCCTGAGCGCTGCCGGACATTTCCAGCCCGACGTCAAAGCCGGTGATGCCCAGCTCTTTCATACTCGCTTCCAGGGTTTGGTTTTTCACATTGATAGCAGCCGTAGCCCCCAATGAACGGGACAGTTCAAGTCGTTTTTCGTTAAGATCCGTGATTACAATATTTCTCGCACCCACATGTCTGCAAATGGCTACAGCCATCATTCCGATAGGACCTGCCCCGGTTATCAACACATCTTCTCCGACAAGATCGAATGACAGTGCAGAATGAGTGGCATTTCCAAATGGATCAAAATAAGCCGCAATCTCCGATGGGATCATTGGATCGACATGCCAGGCATTTGAGGCAGGCAAACTGAGATATTCCGCAAAACAGCCATTCCGATGCACCCCAACTCCGATGGTATTGGTACACAGATGACGTTTCCCGGCTTTACAGCTTCTGCACAATCCACACACAATGTGTCCCTCGCCCGAGATACGCTCCCCCACTCGATATCCCTGTACATCCTGACCCTTGTCCACAATGTGACCGACGAACTCATGGCCAATGGTCAATGGAACGTTGATCGTCCGTTGAGACCACTCATCCCATTTGTAGATATGGAGATCGGTACCACAAATTGCTGTTTTTTCGATTTTGACCAATAAATCATTGTTTCCCATTTCCGGAACCGGTACCTCTTCCATCCACAAACCGGGTTCTGCCTTTTTTTTCACCAGTGCTTTCATTGTTTTTTTCATTCCTCACAATCCCCTTTTCAATCGGTTCAAATGAGTCGTATGGGTCATTTACCATATCATCGGTGTCTGCTTGACAAACCAGACACCATGTTATCATGTCTATTTAAGTAGTGTGATCTTGATCCAGTCAGAGGATCGTTCTGCCACCACACGTGCGACATAGATACCGCTGGCCGCCACCGTTCCGGTGTTGCTCATACCGTCCCATCGTACGCTTTGTCGAGACCCCGCACTCATTGAAACTGGAATCGACTGAATCTGCTGTCCGGAGACATTATAGATGTTTACCGTTGCCCCTGTCGACAGATCATCGGGCGCCTGAACGGTAAAAGTCACTCTGCAATTGAACGGATTGGGATACGCCGCCAAAAGTTGCCATCTCTCAGGTCTCGCCGGAGATGAATGCTCGACCTGCAGAGGATGAGATGTGCCCAGCTGTTGATACCGTGCAGCAAACTCTTGCAGATAGAGTCTGGCAATATCTGCATCCTGAATGATCAGTGTATTTTAATCGTTACGGGCATTGGCTGCTCCGGTC
>CAYPUH010000203.1:0-8584 GCA_964413725.1 uncultured Cytophagia bacterium | reverse complement strand
CAAGTTTTCCTGGAGTCCCCGTGGTGTTGTGATGGCGGGCCGCAATCCGGCTCATTATTTCAAAGATGGTAAAGAGGTCAAAATAGCCGGAGAAGACCTCTTTCAACACCGCTGGACAAAAAATGTTCACGACGTGGGAGAACTGGTGGTCTATCCGAATCGTGATTCCACTATCTATAAGGATCTTTATGGTCTGACCGATTCCGAAACCGTCTTTCGCGGCACCTTTCGATATCCGGGTTGGAGTAAAACCCTCTACAACCTGGCCAGTCTGGGATTTCTGGATGAAACGGAACGGCCGGACCTGGAACATAAATCCTTTGCACAGGTCATGGCGTCTCTTGTCGGCGCGCCTGCCGATGGAGATCTGCGACAGGCCGTTCAGGACAAACTGGGAGCCGATGCCGACAAGGACGTTCTGGATACCATGGAATGGCTGGGTCTGTTCTCCGATGATCCCATCAAAGCATCTCCTGTCAACCTGCTGGACATCCTGGCCAACCGCATGCAGGAAATGATGCCATACCGCCCCGGCGAACGGGATATGATCTGTCTGCAACATGACTTTATCGCAGAATACCCGGATGGCAGCCGGGAGGCCATTGTCTCCCTGTTGGTGGATTTCGGTGTACCACATGGCGACAGCGCCATGTCCCGAACGGTCAGTCTGCCCGCGGCCATCGCAACCCGCCTGTTGACAGAAAACAAAATATCGTTGACCGGTGTTCGGATTCCCGTGAACCCCGAGATCTATAAACCGGTCCTGGACGAACTCGCCAACCTGGGGATAGAATTCAACGAGACGCACACGCCGATCTAGTATCCGGAAAACGGATCCCACGGTCATAACACTCTACTCCATGCCGATAAGATCATGATCGACCAGGTCCGTTACAAAGAGGACATCAGCAGAGGACAGGATCCGGGGTTTATCCGGATCCTGTCCTTACCCTTCTCCCCCAGAACCATATACTGCGAAAAAGAGTCCAACTGGAAAAGTCACCGACGTCGTCACATCACACCTGATAATTCGGGAATGTTTCATCTTTGGAACACGTTATCTTAATATGACGAATTGTGGGTGCCCGGAAGAAACCGGCTATATCCAATTGACAAGACAGTAGAGTCAAAATCCATCCGGCAAGGTGCCGGAAACACTATTCCAATATGGAGGACAAGACAAATGGTTAAGCAGCATTACGGGTGGTTCGGAATCATCGTTCTACTGGGAGGACTGGCAATGTATGTACTTTCTTGTGGAACCGGCCAACCCGAACTCATTCCCCGAGAGGTTCTGTTCGGAAATCCCGAGAAGGCCAGTCCAAAAATTTCACCCGATGGTTCCCAATTGGCCTATATTGCCCCGGACGAAGGCGTTCTCAATGTCTGGATTCGTACAATAGGCGAAACAGATGATCGCGTCGTGACCCAGGACAGGGACCGCGGCATTCGCTCCTATTTCTGGAGTCAAGACAACAGCCAGATCCTGTATGTCCAGGACAAGGGGGGAAACGAAAACTGGCAGCTCTTTGCCGTGGATCTTAAAACCGACAGCACCCGGCTGCTCACTCCCCAGGAGAATGTTCAGGTTCGGATCATCGACACCAACAAAGAAAAACCCGGTACACTGGCCATCGCCATGAACAAGGAAAACCCCCGATTTCATGACGCCTATCGGATCAACCTCGAGACCGGGGAGCTTTCACTGGCTGCCCGTAATCCGGGAAACGTGACCCAGTGGATTGCAGATGCCGATCTTCAAATCAGGGCCGCGCTGGGAGCGACGCCGGATGGAGGAACGGTCTTGCTGGTTCGCCCTTCAGAGGAGGCCACATGGGAACAACTGCTAACGTGGTCGCCCGAAAACTCTATGTCCAGCGGTCCGATCACGTTTAACAAAACCGGCAACGCTCTCTATATGATCGATTCCAGAGAAGCAAACGCCGGACGTCTGGTGGAATTAAATCTCGAAACCACAGAGCTCACCGTATTGGCAGAAGACCCACAATATGATGTGAGCCGTGTCATGATCCATCCCGACACCTACAAAATTCAGGCCGTGGCGTTCAACAGAGCAAAACTAGAATGGACCGTACTGGATGAATCGATCCAACAGGATTTTAACACAGCTCGCAACCTAGATGACGGCGAATTTATCATCATCAATCGCGATCATGCAGATGCACATTGGCTGGTTGGCTTTGTTGATGACGATGGTCCGGTTTCTTACTATGATTACAATCGCGATACACAGAAGGGCACCTTTTTATTTGACCACCGCCCGGTACTGAACGAGTATGAACTGGCTGAAATGCAACCCATTTCTTTCACATCCAGAGACAGTCTCACCATTCACGGATATATAACCTTTCCGCCGGGACTGGGCAAAACCAACCTTCCCATGGTTCTGAACGTTCATGGCGGCCCCTGGGCTCGCGATACCTGGGGCTATGATCCCGAAGCTCAATGGCTGGCCAACCGCGGCTATGTCTGTCTGCAGGTCAATTTTCGCGGCTCCACGGGCTATGGCAAAGAATTCCTCAATGCCGGCAATATGGAATGGGGTCGAAAGATGCAGAACGATCTGACGGACGCCGTTCACTGGGCCATCGATCAGGGATACGCAGACTCGGCCCATGTGGCCATCTATGGAGGATCATATGGCGGATATGCCGCTCTCGCAGGAGCCGCATTCACACCGGATCTGTATGCCTGCGCGGTAGATATCGTCGGTCCCAGCAACATCATCACACTTATCCAGTCGGTCCCTCCCTATTGGACCGCATTTTTGTCACAATTTTACACTCGCGTGGGACACCCGGAAAAGGATGTCGAGCTGTTAAAACGCCGATCTCCGCTGTTCAGCGCGGATAGCATCCGCATCCCCATGCTCATCGCCCAGGGTGCCAATGATCCAAGGGTGAAACAGGCCGAGTCGGAACAGATCGTAGAGGCTCTGAAAGAAAAGGGTGTGGACTATAGATACCTCCTCTTCCCGGACGAAGGTCACGGCTTTGCCAAACCGGAAAACCGACTGACATTCTACGCGGAAGCGGAAAAATTTCTATCCGAACATCTTGACGGCCGCTATGAACCCGCTCAGGAACTCAATTCCAAAACCGAAACGAGTAAACCGGATACCACCACGACAACACAGGAAACCCCACCAGATTCCGGTCAATAATCCCGTCCTCTGGATGACGCAAACACTTGCCTCCCGGTGCCTGAAGCTCCGGGGGGCTATTTTTTTGCCTTACCTACACATCCTATCTTCCCCTTGCAAAAAAGCCGGCAAAGCACTACATTGCGCAGCCATTAACAGAATCTACTATCATGAGGAATATCATGGCCAACACACAGGCCGATCTTCCAGGCCCTCCCAAACGCATCGATGCCATCGATACCTTTCGAGGGATCACGATCTTTTTGATGATCTTTGTGATCGCTGTTGCAGCCGGCGGGTACCCCGATTTGCCCAATACCGGCTCATGGTTCAACAGCCTGCCGGTCTCTACCTGGTTCCATGCCGAGGTGGCCTGGGAACAGTTTGTTGATCACAAACTTGACCAGGGCTATACAACGGATCAGATCAATGCCATGCCCGAGGCCCGTCTCAAGGATATTGGAATGACCCTGACCGATCTTGTCGCACCGTTTTTTGTCTTTATTGTCGGTCTCTGTATCCCGCTCAGCCGCGCACGACGGGGAAAACAATGGTGGCATCGGGTAACGTCGCGCACCGTGATGCTCATTGTCGCCGGCGTGCTTTATATCAGCCTGATTCTTGGACTCTCCTGGTGGTGGGGTATCCTGCAAACCATCGGGATATCCTATCTCATCGCCTCTCTGAGCATGAAACTAAACCATCGCGGGCGCTGGCTGATGATTTTTGCTCTCCTCGCACTGCATACGATGTTGTCATTGACCGTCGAGTGGTGGCTCCATTTTGGTGAAACCGATCAGCCATTTTTCATCATCAGCAATCTCACTGGCAGTATGGCGAGGCCTTTGCGCATACACTGCTTACCCTGGGTATCCATCTCCTATGGCGTCATCACCACCATAGGTGTCCTCCTGGGAGAGTCGGTGGCGACCCGCGACCCCAAAACCATCCTGAGGTCGAGTCTGTTTCTGGGAGTGCTCTTTTTCACCCTGGGATGGACACTCCACCGGATTGGACTGGCAAGCGGACTCACAGAGCTGGCATTCAACAAATCCGACGTCACCGCCTCCTATGCCATGGCCTCCACAGGCCTCGCCAGCTTGTTTTTCGGTCTGATTTATTGGATCATGGATGTCAAAAAATGGAGCCGATGGTCCTGGCCCTTTACCGTTCTCGGCGTCAATGCTCTGCTGGCCTATTTCATGCAGATCATCATGCGCCTGTTCTTCAGAGCTCTACATATCGAAGCGTTTTTCAGTGCGGATCCCACCCACCCGACACTGGTCCAATGGGCTGGTCTCTGGGACCACCCGCTTTGGCGCTCATTTTGGCTGGACAAGAGCGGTGCCAACGGCATGCTCTGGGGCCTCATCTGGTGCCTCTGCCTCTGGCTCATTATCTATGGCTGCAACAAACGCAATATTTTCTGGAAACTCTAATTCTCCAAACCGCGATTATCCATGTCTACACCCTACCACGCCAAATACTTTGCCTTGGACCTGTCCAGACATTACAGTTCCGGGGATATACAAAAACTGGGTCACTCGCTATTCGATGCCTGTGTCGATATCAATCCGCATCAAATCGAGGCAGCAGCCTTTGCACTCAACTCTCCCCTCTCCAAAGGTTCCATTCTGGCCGACGAGGTGGGACTGGGTAAAACCATCGAGGCCGGTCTGCTGTTGTGTCAGTTTTGGGCCGAACGAAAACGACGGCTACTCGTTATCAGCCCCGCCTCCCTGAGAAAACAGTGGAGTCTCGAGCTGTCCGATAAATTCCATCTCCCCAACCATATCATCGATTCCCGGACAGCGACTCAGCAGAACCCGATCAATCCCTTCGAACGACAGGATGCGGTATTGATCATCTCGATTCATTTCGCCAGCCGCTATCATGCCCTGCTACGGACCATTCCATGGGATCTGGTGGTCATCGATGAAGCACACAAACTGCGAAATGTATACCGCAGCCGAAACAAAATGGCCCGCAACATCAAGTGGGCCCTCGAGGGTCGCAAAAAGGTTCTCCTCACCGCCACACCTCTTCAAAACTCCCTGCTGGAGATTTATGGCCTTTCTCAGTTTATCGATGAACAGATCTTTGGAGATGTTAAAACATTCAAGAACCGTTTTGGCGGCAAAAGCGGTCAAGCAGATGATCTGGCACCCCGGCTAAAAACATTTATCCATCGGACTCTTCGCAATCAGGTCAGCGAATACATTCGGTACACTGAACGTCGATCCATGACATTGCCCTACGAACCCACCGATTCCGAGCATCAGCTCTATAAAGACATCTCTTCCTTTCTGCAACGGGAAGAGAGTGTGGCCATCCCCAAAGCCCAACGTCATCTGATGACGCTTGTCCTTCGCAAAATACTGGCCTCTTCTGCCTATGCCATCGCCGGTACCCTGGGTACCATCCGGGATCGTCTGATGTCGCTCAAAACCGAATCCGATTCCTGGGTTGAATCTCTGGTGGCGATGGAGGAACTGGAAGAGGATGTTTTGGATGAATTGGAGCCGGAGGAGGATGAACCGGAGGGGGTAAAGGTCGACCCGGAGCAACTGCGTAAAGAGATCAACCTCCTCAACCAGCTGATCGATCAGGCACACAGTCTGTCAGAGGACACAAAATCGACCACACTCCTGAGAGCACTTGATATTGGCTTCACCGAACTCGAGGCCATGAAGGCTCCCCGCAAGGCCGTTGTCTTTACAGAATCACGGCGGACACAGCTCTATCTCTTTGACTACCTGTGTCGGAACGGCTATTCAGCCGACGAGATCGTACTGTTCAGCGGCCAGAACAACGATGAAACCACAGTGAGGGTTTATAAACACTGGCTCGAGGCCAACCGAAACAACAGTCGCGTCACCGGCTCCAGATCCATCGACAATCGCACCGCTATTCTGGACACCTTTCGCCAGCAGGCCTCCATCCTCATCGCCACAGAAGCGGCAGCGGAAGGTCTCAACCTGCAATTTTGTTCCCTTGTAATCAACTATGACTTGCCCTGGAACCCTCAAAGAATCGAGCAACGAATCGGTCGTTGTCACCGCTACGGCCAGTATCATGATGTGGTGGTCATCAACTTTCTCAATCAGCGCAACGACACTGACTGTCGTGTCTATGAGTTGTTGAACGAAAAATTCAACCTCTTTAACGGCGTTTTGGGAGCATCAGATGATGTGCTCGGGAGTATCGACTCGGGTGTCGATTTTGAACGACGGATCCATGATATTTACCAAACATGTCGTAGCCGCGATGACATTCAGAGCGCATTTCAACAGCTACAAAGGGATCTGGAGCAGTCTATCGATCAACAGATGACAAAAACACAAAAACTCTTGCTCGAGCAATTTGACAGGGATGTCCACACCCGCCTGCGAACCCGGCTGGATAGCGCCCGTAGCCAACTGGATCATATCGGCACGGCCTTTTGGGATCTCACTCATATCATCCTGGATGACGTGGCCCGGTTTGATGACCGCTCATTACAATTTGAACTGTTCAATTCACCCCTGGAACAGGTTCCCACCGGTCGGTACCAACTGGTATCAAAGGGAAAATCGCAAAACAGCGGACCCTTTCTCTACCGGCTGTCCCATCCGTTGGGAGAATATGTACTGGCTGCAGGTCAAGTCTGCCAGACCCCTCCGGCCCATGTCTATTTCGATATCACCAATCATCCACAAAAAATCTCGGCAATCCGGGCTCTCAGAGGGAAAAGTGGCTGGTTACGGTTGACGATACTGTCCATCGATTCGTTCGAACGCGAAGATTATTTGCTGTTGACCGGCATCAGCGACAAGGGAGACCAGCTCGATCCGGACATCTGTGAAAAACTGTTTCTCTGCAGAGGAGCCACATCACCTCTGGAGGGGATACCGGCCGACCGCCGGGAACAGCTGGATCGGCACACTGAAGAGGCGATACAGATCCTGCTGGCCACATCCAGGGAGCTCAATCATTCGTATTTTCTAAAAGAATGTGACAAACTGGATACCTGGGCTGAAGACCGTATCACCGTAGCTGAACGTGACCTGGCCGGCAACCGGAAAAAACTCAATCAACAGAGTCGTCAGGCTCGTCTGGCCAGCGATACGACCGAACAATATCGAATCCAAAATGACATTCGGGAGCTGGAACTGGAAAAACGACGACTTCGGGAGCGATTGTTCTCCATTGAGGACGAGATCATGAGTCGACGGGACACACTCATCGACAAACTTGCCAAAAGAATGCAACACCATCACACCATCGACTCAATCTTTACCATTCGCTGGACCGTCATATAGAGCAGGGAGCACCACCATGACCATATTAACCGGTTCCCTCAACCCGGTAAAAATCAAAGCGACCCGCCGGGCATTCGAACAGGTTTTTAAAACCGTCACGGTTTCCGGTGTCGATGTATCTTCCGGCGTCCCTCATCAACCCATCGGCGATGAGACTTTTCGCGGTGCTGAACACCGTGCTCTCGAATGCTATCGATCGGCTGATCGTCCGGCAGACTATAGTGTGGGAATCGAAGGAGGAATTCTCAAAACCTACAACCGCTGGTTTGGACTCGGGGCAGTCTGTATTGTAGATAAAACGGGACGCAAAGGTTTTGGAACCTCTGCTCATTTTGAACTCCCCGATGCTGTGGTGGATGAGCTGCTATCGGGCGAGGAACTTGGTACTGTCATCGATCGGCTCGCCGAACAGAGCAACAGCAAACAACGGGGTGGTGCCATAGGATTTCTGACCCGGGGACACATCGGCCGGGAAGAGCTTTACCGACCAGCCATCGTCGCGGCTCTCATCCCCTTTCTCCAGGCCAGCGTGTTTATAAGAAAAGACTGAACCCCATCCGCAGATACAGTTATCAGAAATATCATACAGCGGGTTGGTGTTGTTATTTTGATGGTAACCTGATATTTTAAGCCGAAAAACAGAGTGACATTCAAAATCCCTGTAAAGAGGGCGTCGCAGATTCAGGGGATAAGTGAAAACATGAGGAGGCGTTTGTGTCTCATTCTTTACTGATCGGTCTGGCCAGCGTACTGGTGCTGGGGATGGGTGCTCAATGGCTGGCCTGGCGACTCCGGCTACCATCCATTCTATTGCTGTTGATCTTTGGATTTATCAGCGGGCCGTTGACCGGTTTTCTGGATCCAGACGCACTCCTGGGTGATCTCTTGTTTCCCATCGTGTCTATCTCTGTTGGGGTCATTCTGTTTGAGGGTGGGTTGTCCTTGCGCCTCGACGAACTCAAAGAAGTGGGGCGAGTGGTGCGCAATCTCATCTCCATCGGCGTGCTGGTGACATGGGCCTTAACCACCGTGGCTGCCTATATGCTTTTGGATTTCAGACACAGTGTCTCTCTGATCCTCGGATCCAACCTGGTGGTCACCGGTCCCACCGTGATTATCC
>CAYPUH010000202.1:0-8671 GCA_964413725.1 uncultured Cytophagia bacterium | reverse complement strand
ACGCCGGATTTTGCGGTTCCCACATTACGTCGGTTACATGAGAGCCGGCACGATATCACTGCAGTGGTCACGGCTGCTGACAAACCCGTGGGCCGTGGTCGCAATATCGTACAGTCAGCCGTTAAACAAACCGCAGAGTCACTGAATTTGCCGGTTTATCAGCCCGTTCAAATCAAAGACCCTGACTTTACCAATTCTCTGAGGCGTTTTAATGCTGATATGTTTGTGGTGGTGGCGTTTAGGATTCTACCTCCGGAGGTATTTACCCTGCCACGGTACCACACAATCAATCTTCACGCCTCACTGTTACCCCGCTATCGGGGGGCGGCTCCAATAAACTGGGCTCTGATTTATGGTGAAACCACAACCGGCGTGACGACTTTTATTATCGATCAAAAGGTGGATACCGGTAATATCCTGTTGCAAAGATCGGTGCCGATCGATATCGACGATACAGCAGGTGATCTATGGCAACGGTTGTCTGAACTCGGCGCCGATCTTGTTCTGGAAACCCTGGAGGGTCTGGAATCTGAAACCTTGACTCCCACAGTCCAGACAGGTACACCAAGCAAAGCGCCAAAGATAGAAAAATCGTTGGGATATCTGAATTGGAATACCTCTGCGTTTCATCTGCACAATTTAATCCGAGGCCTTTCTCCTGTACCAGGATGCACGGTATTATTCCGGGATAAACCTGTAAAGATTTTGCAATCCCGATTGGCGGATGAACCCGGTACGTTACAGGAACCCGGAACCGTGGTTTACGCAGGTAAAAATGGTCCTTTAAAAGTTCAAACCGGAGAGGGCCTTTTGGAACTCTTGCGATTACTGCCGGCGGGAAAACGAACCTTGAATGCCGATGAGTTTATCCGGGGATACCGCGTCTCTCCCCAGGACCGTTTTTTTAGTTTGTCTTGAGGGCTATTGTGACCCCTTCCATTTCAATAGCTCGCAGGCTGGCCCTAGAGGCGATACAACGAATAGAAAAAGATCGCGCCTATCTGAATATTGCTGTGGATTCCATTCAAAACCGTGAATCCCTTTGCGCAAAAGACAGGGCGTTACTCTCTGAACTGGTACGCGGCGCGATTCGATGGAAATTTCGCTACGACTGGATCATCGATTCCTGGATCAAGAAATCACACAGGTTGCCTCCAGATGTGCGGTGGATTTTCTGGATGGGATTTTATCAAATCGAGTTTTTGTCGCGCATTCCAGATTTTGCCGTGGTCAACGACAGCGTCGAACTGGCAAAACGAAAAAATCTGGGTAGACTATCCGGACTCATCAATGCTATCTTGCGCAGGTTTATTCGGGAGGGAAGAACTGGCCCGGCGATAGATCCGGACAGTTCCAATATCCGGAGACTGGCCATCCAGAGCTCCCATCCTGAATGGCTGGTATCCAGATGGATATCTCTATGGGGAGAGGAATTTACCCGTGACCTCTGCCATGCCAACAATGAGCAAGCACCGATATCGTTTCGTTGCAATATGCTGCGAGGATCACCGGATACGTTGGTTCAACGTCTCACAGAGCAGAAGATACCCGTTTCGGCAAGCCTGATGCCGGGATTTTACCAGACCTCTCGTCTTTATGTTCCCCTGTCTGAATTATTGATGCGGGGAGAGGTGACGATTCAGGATGGCAGTGCGGGTGTGGCTGGACTTGCTGTGGATCCACAACCGAACGAGGTGATCATCGATCTCTGTTCGGCCCCTGGTGGCAAGAGTACTCATCTCGCCGAACGGTCGCAAGATCAGAGCCTCGTAATTGCTCAAGACCTTTATTCCTCCAGATTAAATCGAGTGCGGCAGAGTCGAAATCGTCTGCAACTGAAAACCCCTCTTCTGGTACAGGCAGATGCCGAACAGCCACCTTTCCGGTACGCTGACCGCATCTTGCTCGACGCTCCCTGTTCCGGGCTTGGTGTGATTCGACGAAAACCCGATTTGAAATGGCAAAGGACCTTCGACGATGTAAAGCAACTGGCAGATCTGCAATATACACTGCTCGTCAAGGCCTCTCAATGTTTAAAACCTGGCGGGATTCTTGTATACAGCACCTGCACTGTCGAACCTTTGGAAAATGAGGACGTCATTGCACGTTTTTTTAAGAGTGACTCTAGCTTCCGGCTGGCATCCTGGCCGGATATCATACCCGACCGATTGAAAACATCTAAAGGGTTTGTTCGGACCTGGCCGCATCGGGACCAGTTGGATGGCGGATTTGTCGCTCGTTTGCAAAAGGAGAATGGAACGGCACCATGAAAGATTTTCTCAAGAGAGTTTTGACTCGCGAAAATTTGCGGGATACAGCCTATTTGGCACTTGGCCTGATTGTTCTCTTTATTTTGATGAACTGGGTGATCATGCCTCTTTATACACGACAACACCAGGCCATCAAGGTCCCTGACGTTGTTCACGCAGATTTTGCAACCGCCCTTGAGCATCTCGAGGATAATAACCTAGAGGTGGTCCGGGCTGCGGAGAAATTTGACGCCAACTATCCCCCTGAAACTGTTTTGTTTCAGAATCCCGAGCCAGGAACGCCGGTAAAAAAGGGACGACGCGTCTATCTGACCGTGGGAAAGGGAAAGCGTGTTATCGAGATGCCCAGACTGGTAGGCACCGCTGAACGGGATAGTCGCTTTATGCTTCAGGATAACAACCTGATACTGGGTAATGTAGAGTATGATACGGACTATCTCTATCCGGAGGGTGTCGTCAGCGCGCAGTCCATTCCACCGGGGGAAAATATTCCCGTGGGTACCATTGTCGACTTGCGTGTGAGTCTTGGAATGGAACCCTCTGTCTATATCGTACCCGATCTTATCGGTGATTCTTTGGATGATTCCATCCTGAAAGTCAAAAAATCCGGATTGACGCCAGGATCCATAGACTATCAGGATACCACAAAACTGCTTCCTGGCACTGTCATCGATCAGTCTATCACTCCAGGTACGCAAGTCGCCAAAGGAGATACCATTCAACTGGTGGTCAGCCGGTTGCCCAATGAACAACAAGAGGAAACACGTTCATGGTAACAATTGCACCCTCAATCCTGAGTGCGGATTTCAGTCAGTTGGGTGATCAAATACACGCTGCTGAATGCGGAGGAGCCGACTGGTTTCATCTCGATATCATGGATGGCCACTATGTCCCCAATCTGACATTTGGGCCTGTCGTGATAAAAGGTGTTAGACAGCTTACGTCTTTGCCACTGGATGCCCATTTGATGGTCTCCGATCCCGATCCCTATCTGAATTCCCTAAAGGAGGCTGGCGTCGATCATATAACGGTCCATGTGGAAGCTTCTATGCATCTCTGGCGTACTCTGGATCATGTCGAAAACCTGGGACTTAAGGCCGGAGTGACCCTCAACCCGGCTACATCTATACACTGTTTGGAGCCTGTACTGCATCGTGTGCATCAGGTACTTGTTATGTCTGTGGAACCCGGTTTTGAAGGGCAGTCCTTCATTGAGCAAAGTATTGAACGTATTCAGGTTCTCGACAAACTTAAAAAGGCGAGAGGATATTCCTTTCTCATTCAGGTCGATGGTGGTATTGATGAAGAAACGGCCCCAAAAGTTGTTCAGGCGGGTGCTCAAGTGCTTGTGGCCGGAAGCAGTGTTTTTTCTCGTCCCTCCGTCGAGACCGCGGTTGAAACACTCCGAGCAGCTGCTCAGGTATGAAGTAGAGAAACTATCAGCGATGCTTTTGGTATGAGACGAGTTGCTAAATAGTGCTTGTTTTCCAAAACTCTGAGTTGTACCTTTTTTTGTCCGCGCGCTCCTGATGGTTGCCGCAGCGAAAATCGAGTCGATGAAACTTTTTAAACAGGACTACGTCACTAAAACAGGTGCTGATTCGAATCAATACAACGAACTGAAACAAATGGATCGTATCAGAGATTTGTTATGGCGACTGGAACGATTCTCTGCTTTTAGCAAATTGTTGCTGTTATATTTTAATCGTACTTTTTGTAACTACAAACAACTTTTTATAAAGGTTTTATAATGAAGCCTGTTTTTACCAAAAGTGATATTGAAAAAATTGCTTCTGTTTTAAAGACAGAAAGCAAATTCAAGAGCAACAATTATCGCTTTGTGATTGAAAATCAGGACAAGCATCAACATCTTTCCCTGGAAATTTACCCGGATATTCCCATTGGCGATCAAACTGGCAACTTGATTACCGTATATACCATCAATTCACTCCTTCAGCTTCATTTTTGCACGGGCTATGTCGTAAGTGAATTTTTGGGAGAGGTGACATTTGTAGGTGAGTGTGGAAACCGGCTGTCCGGTCTTATCGTGGAACGGGAGGGGGGAGCTTCCCTCTATTCCAATGTTGATAGTCGACTCTTGTCCGGAGATTTTACTCAACTGGGTCCTGAAGTGATGCTTTCAGGTGTGGCTCTTTCTATTGCGGAACATATCCTGCCTGAAAATCGCTGATACGGTACGGGCTCTGATCTATTTGCCTGCCATGGAAAATTCCGATACTTTACATCAATTTATCGATTATCTACAAATCGAACGCCAACTCTCTCTGAACACTGTTCAGGCTTATGAACGAGATCTCCTTCGTTTCCTCAATTTTCTCGAGCAGGAAGAAAATCTCTCCCTCGCTCAGATAACTCCCCAACACATAACACAATTCTTGTCGTTTCTTTACGAGCTGCTACTGTGTCCGTCCTCTATGAGCCGAAATCTCTCCGCTATAAGAGCTTTATATCGATTTTTAATAGGAGAGGGGGAGATCGATCGGGATCCAACGGAGAATATAACCATTCCAAAGCCCTGGATGTCTCTTCCACAGGTATGGGATGTACATGAAATCGATCAGTTGTTGAGCCAACCTGACTGGCACAGTGTCGAAGGTCTCAGAGACCGGGCTCTTCTTGAACTTCTATACGCAACCGGGATGAGAGTGTCTGAAATCGTTCATGTCAAACAGGGTGATCTTTTCCATGAAGAAGAATTTATCCGGGTTTTTGGAAAGGGTAACAAGGAACGTCTGATACCGGTCGGGGCTTCAGCATTGTGGTGGGTTCATAAATATGAACAGGAAAGCCGCCCTCACTATCTTACCCCATATTCCATGGGATATTTATTCCTCAACAGGTTTGGTCGCTCTCCAAGTCGGCAAACCGTTTGGAAGTTGGTTAAGAAATATGCCGGAACCAGTAAAGTGGAAAAGTTTGCGAGTCCTCATACACTGAGACATTCTTTTGCCACTCACCTGATCGAAGCAGGAGCAGACCTGCGGGCTGTGCAGGAGATGTTGGGACATGCGGATATCACAACGACTCAAATATATACCCATCTGGACCGCGATACGCTGCGGCAGGTACATAAACTGTATCATCCTTTGGAAAATGGAGTAATGGGAGAGACACATCCATGAATGGGACACCGCAGATCAAACATTATTCAGTACTGTCCTCTACAAACGATGAAGCGAAGCGACTTGCTCGTGCAGGCGCCCAGGAACTGACGGTCGTCTATGCCGATAAGCAGACCCATGGACGCGGTCGGCTACAAAGAGACTGGTATAGCCCCTCTGATTCAGGATTATACATGTCTTTGATTTTGCGTCCACAATTTTCTACCGATCTGCTCCCATTGCTGTCATTGGTATCAGGAGTCGCGTTGTGTCGCACACTCGACTTGACTGGAATCAAACCCCGGTTAAAGTGGCCCAATGATGTCTTTATTCAAGACCGAAAGCTGGCAGGAATTCTATCGGAAGCAGTTCTTAAACCGCATCGAGTGGTTTATGCGGTTATTGGTGTCGGACTGAATATAAAGATACCACAACATACCCATTCTGACTGGATAGACAAGGCCGCTTTTTTAGAGACCCTGACTTCGAATCTTCCGGATCGCGAGACACTGATCGCACGATTCCTTTCGTTCTGGTCGGATTATTATGGTAATCAACAATGGAAGCTATCCACGACCGATCTCGCCAAAGAGTGGGAAGGCTGGTGTGCCCATCTGCGTAAAACCGTCATATTGACCATCGGCGACAAGACCATCGAGGGGCTTTTTTTGGGTATCCAACCGGATGGTCATGCCCGAATACAACGTACTAGCGGTGAGATTCAGACATTTTTAACAGGTGAGTGTTCATTACGGGAGTCTTAAACATGTTATTGACCATTGATGTGGGAAATACACAAATTACCGCAGGTTTGTTTTACGATTCAGAATTGAAAGCGCAGTGGCGACTTTCCAGTACTCGTGAACGAACTGAGGATGAGAGTTGGGTCCTGATGGATTCTATCTGCAAGACTCAGGGATACGACCTCAAAGAGACCTCGGGTGTGGTTATCTCATCGGTGGTGCCGGATATGACGTCAACATTTCAAAAACTCTCTGATAAATATTTGCAGATTGAGCCTCTCGTGATTTCTCATGATCTCGATATCGGCTTGCGGATTGCTTACGACCCACCCGCCAGTGTGGGAGCAGATAGACTTTGCAATGCCGTAGGGGCATTCGAGTTGTTTGGCGGGCCCGTTGTGGTGGTGGATTTTGGAACGGCTATCACGTTTGATATCATTTCAAGAGATAAAGAATATCTTGGTGGAATCATTGTACCCGGACTTGAAATGTCTTCCTCGATTTTATTTCAACGGGCGGCAAGATTACCCCGCGTCGCACTCCAATTCCCGGAACATATCATCGGTCGGTCAACCGAGAAGAGTATGCAGTCCGGTTTGCTATATGGAACTGTAGAGATGGTGGATGGTATGGTTCGACGAATTCGATCAGAATTGGGAGAATCTGTCAGAACGATTGCTACTGGTGGGCTTGCCAGGTTGATAGTAGGGCAGCTGACCACCATCGAGACCATTGAACCGTATCTGACCTTGGAAGGGATGAGGTCGATCTATCTGCAATGTGGGCATCAAAAAAAGGCCGGTTAGGACCGGCCTTTTGTATCTCGTTGTCAAACGGCGACGACGGATTTGACTTCAGGCACTTTTCGTTTCAGTTCTTGTTCAATACCCATTTTAAGTGTCATTTGCGCCATGGGACAAGTGCCGCAGGCCCCCTGAAGTCTTACTTTGACGATACCATCAGAGACTTCCACCAACTCCACATCCCCACCATCGGCCTGCAGCATGGGACGTACGGTGGTTAAAACATCTTCGACGCGCTGCTGAAAGGTTTTTTCCATAAGATTATCCTATTTGACTGAAATCAATTCTTCAAATTGTTCTCTTTCTTCCGCGCTCAAGGCTTCGGTGCGGATCACATAACAATTTGCCGGGCATTTTTTGACAGCGGCAAATACCTCTTCATGGTGCGGTTGTTTGATGACCGGCAAATTTCCGTCCATTTCAATAGATCCCTCAGGGGTTACCTTGGGATTGGCACATAGTTTACATGCAAAACACCCCACAGAGCAGATAGATTTCACGGCTTTGCCACGATCCTGGGATTTACAGCCCAGGAAAACGTTTTCAGACCGGGGAATGAGAGAAATGATGTCTCTTGGACAAGCTCCCACACATACGCCACAACCCGTACAGGCTTCTGCCGAGATATCCGGCAGGCCATTTTCGTTCATGTGAATGGCATCGAACGGACAAGCTTGTACACAGGATCCAAAGCCAAGACAACCATATTCACATGCTTTTGGCCCACCATTGATCAACAAGGCTGCGTGACAATCCTGAACACCCTCGTAGATGAATTTATCTTGGGCTTCCTTTGACCCTCCCTGACAATGTACCACTGCCACCCTGGGTTCCTCAGACTGCACACCGCTAAGACCGAGGATAGAAGAAATTTTTGACGAGACATCGGACCCACCTGGAGCACATTTGGTTGGAGAAACGTGGCCAGCGACCACCGCTTCAGCATATGCCTGACAACCCGGATAACCACAGGCGCCACAGTTGGCACCAGGAAGTACTTCGGAAACCTCTTCGACTTTGGGGTCGATTTCGACAGCAAATTTTTTAGCCGAAAAAGCCAGTCCGGCCCCGAAAAAGAGGCCCAAACCACCCAAGACAATCACGGACGCTAGAAACAACGGATCCATAAGATATTTATACCTTCAATAAATGGGGAATGTCTGTCAGGTGGGAAAAATATGACCTCTGTCGTCATCCCTACAGACGCTTGCCGGACGGCTCATTTCACCTGACACTGCTTTTAAAATTATGGTGTTGGTTTCTTTGATTTGAAGGAGTAAAATATAGCGAAATTGGCTCTGAATTGCAAGCTCAAAAAATCAGTTTTATTGTATTTAACCGGTCTCAGATTTTTATACGCGCTTCCGTACAAAAAGTTCGATGGCCAGAGTGGAGCCGCTACAGCTCCACATCTCTTCAGAAGCAGTAAAATGACGTATGAAAATCGCTCGGTGTCTGAAATGGATCTCACGCCACTGACCCCAACTCGGTTAAAAAAAACAATTCTAACCGAGTAAAAGGATTTCGGATTTTTTGTTATTACCAAGATATAAATATATACAATAGGATATCGTCTGGCTTCAGGGGAATGCCTGAACTTTCACAGATGCGCATTATCAACCCAATCCGTATCGGATGTGTCGAGTCGGGAGATCTGTTTTTCTGCTGGATTTTCAACACAAAAATATTAAATTAGCATTGATTATACCCGCGAGGACTCGATTATCTCGTGC
>CAYPUH010000201.1:0-8792 GCA_964413725.1 uncultured Cytophagia bacterium | reverse complement strand
TTTTGGACAAGAATGATACAGGGTACGGTATTATTCTTTTCTGTCGCGCAGGATCCTGGCGGTCGCTGACCGATGGGCAGGGTGGATGAATGAAGAAAAAACCCAAAAACTGCAGAATAGAACACGCCGCGCGCGAGCGCCAGAGCTGGAGCGGTCAGAAAACGGGGAGAAGACGAGACCGTGGCAGAGACATGCTCTTTTTTATTTCTCCTATTGCTCCTCTCCCTGTATTTGCTTACCTTTAAGAAAAGCTTCCCGTGCCCACCATACGACGCACAGTCCCACCACGCCGGGTAGAGCAAAGACCCTCCATCAACAAACCATCTTTTTACCTATCATAAGGAGAGGTTCATGAAACCGTTACGGATCATCTTTACGCTCCTGTTGCTATCGGCGTCCTGGCTTGGGGCCGGGGATCCGGTGTTCGACACCGACTGGGAACTGGTTCCGTCCATGAGCACGGAGATCAGTCATCATCGCCCGCAACTGACGCTCAGCTTCAGTCAGCAGGACGATCAGGTCACCCTGATCCAAACCTGGGGACGCGGGAAAAATGCTTTAAAGGATACGTTTCAACTCAAGACAGACGGCTCTGTGAACCTGGTGCCGATCAAAAACCGCCTCAATAAAACCACGGCCTACTCTACGCTGCACGCCACACCCGGCAGCAACCGCACGGTGCGAGCCAGGTGGCTGGATGAGGGCTCGACGCTGGAACTGAATATCACCTATCCGGTACGCACCTCACAGAAACGCACCGACCTCAACGAGACCCATACCTTCAGTCTGTCCGGCAACAAACTCTTTCTCACCTATACCATCGACCGGCCCAGCCGACGCGGTGGTCCCGGCATCACTTATACATTCAAGCAAGCCGGCAGTCTGCAGGGCTATGTGATGCACCTGGACAACAACTGGGAGGTCAAGGACGATCTGCAGAAACAGGCCCTGCTGATCAGTCTGCAGGGGCTGGCCAACCGCAGCGGTCCCCATCTCTATTTTGTCTATCCCGAGGACTGGCCTTTTACCTACACCGGACGCTTTTACGACTATCTGGATCAGGAGCGCGGCTATACCTTTAAAAAACTGAACACGCCGGAAGAGGCGCTCGAGACCTTTCGCGATGCGGTCGAGGGATATGTGGTGTGGGACAAAAACGTGCGCACCTCACTGATCGTCGCCTTTACCGTGGCCGGTCTCGAGGACGCGGTGGTGGTGACCGAAGAGCAGATTCCCATGATGGAAGAATGGGGACTGGAACCGGTCGAAGATTTTCGCGGACAGTTTACCGGACAGAGCGATGCCGAGATCTATACCTGGGCCATCGATCAGTACTGGGACCGCTGCAGTCGTGATTATCTCGTCTGGCTCGGCGGCAACTATGGCGACCTGATGAAACCCGGGGTGGCCGACTGGGCGGTGACGAACAAGGCCTTTTGCCAGGATCTGTCCAACAATCCCGATGATCCGGAGGAACGCGAACTGAGCAAAAAACTGCTCAGCGACCTGAGTCAAGATAATCCGGATGCCATCGTCATGGGATGGCACTCGTATGGCAAGGACACCGAAGCACAACACGTGAGCCTCACCTCGAGCTATGGTCTGGTGGTGGAGGGGCTCAACACCCTGCCCAATATGAGTTTCATGCATTATATTCCCTTTTCCGAAGGGTTTGAATTCAAAAACAATCACAGCATCGATCCGGATAAAACCTATACGCCGGAGGACAAGGTCTATATTGCCTGCATACAAACCGATGGTCTGGGGCTCGGTGCCTGGCTGAAACCAGGACGCGGGGAGATTCCCTATGCCTGGGAGACGATCATGAACTACTCCTGGATGGCGCCGGGACTATTGGAATTCTTTTATACCACCGCCACACCCAATGACTATTTTATCGGCGCACTCTCCGGACCGGGATATATGTATCCCAAGGCGGTGCCGCCGGACAAGATGCCGCGACTGCTGCAACGGGCCAACGACCTGATGCAGGAGCTGGATATCCGGGTGTTCGAGATCATGGATTACTCCCAGGGCGGATCGGTCTATGGCAACATCGACCTGCCAGAAGAGGTGGTGGACCTGTATTACGACCACATGCCCGAAGCCATCGGATTCGCCAATGGCTATGTCGCCGCCACCACCTTTGCACACAAAGACGGGCGCCCGTTTGTCTCGTATGACTATTATCTCACCCCCACAGTACCGCGCGCAGACGCGGTGACCGATCTGCTGGAGCTGTCACGTATCAACGACACACGCCCCTATTTTCTCCTCATGCACGTGCGCGAATCCAGTTCCATCGAACGGGTGAAAAACATCCTGGACGAGTTGCCCGACACATTCGAGGTGGTGCCCCTGGATCTGTTTTTGAAAATGGCCGCCGAGGAACCCACCTATCGCGAGCAGTATCTGGAGGAATAGGCGGAAGACGGAAGACGGAAGACGGAAGACGGAAGACGGAAGACGGAAGACGGAAGACGGAAAATGTACAGCAGGGGATTGTATCTGTCAACGCTTTTTCTGGCTTCCGTCCCCGGACCTCTGTCTTCCGGCGTTTCTTTCCCCATGTCTTTGCGGCCTGGTGCGAGATGATTTGTTCCTCTCTTCTTCCGCGTCTTTCAGCCCGCAAACCCTGCACCGTGTACCATCACATTTTTATTTTTCTCTGCGGCCCTCGGTGCTCTCTGCGTTGATCCTTTTTTAAAGAGTACTTTGAATCAAACATGGGCAGGACCTCTTATGCGAAATCCTCTTTGTCTTTTATTCGCCGGTGTACTGATCATCCCCCTCTTCTCCACCGCCCAAACGCCCTCCGCATCGACGGACCCATCCGATAGCGCACAGGCGCAGATCGTGCTGACCGTGTCGGAATCCAAGCGTCTCATCGCACGAGCGGTGGCGCAGATGCCGGTGGTGGAGCAGGCTCTGGACTCCGGCAGGGTGATCATCACCAAGGGTACCACCAACACCTATGTGGCCGAGGAACTCACCGGTCAGGACCTGGTCCCCGGCAGCTATGTGTATGGACGGGTCTTTCCCGGCGAGGGCGGTAAACGGTTCGACGATAATATCCAATCCGTCCCCGAATTCGTTCTCAAAAACGGATCCGTCACCGACATTCCCTATGCCGAGGCGGTGACGCAACTCGAGGCCGGTGATGTGGTGATCAAGGGCGCCAATGCTCTGGATTACGAAAACAAAACCGCCGGGGTGATGATCGGTGCCGATGACGGGGGTACCACCGGTAAATTCATGCCCTATCTGGTGGCGCGCAAGGCGCATCTGGTCATTCCGGTGGGTCTGGAAAAGCTGGTGGCCGGGAAGGTCCTGGAGGTCGCCAACCACATGCGACAACCGGTGGAAAGCCTCAACACCATTCCCTCCATGTTTCTGCTCACCGGCGAGATCGTCACCGAGATCGAAGCCCTTAAAATCCTCGCAGATGTCGACGCCTTTCAGGCCGGTGCCGGCGGTATCGGCGGCGCGGAAGGGGCTGTCCGGCTGGTGATGAGGGGGTCGCGTGAACAGGTCCGTCATGCCCTGGAACTGATATCAGAGATCCAGGGCGAACCGCCGTTTGTCGAGTGAAACCAACGTCGGAAGTCGGAAAACGGATAACGGAAAACGGAAAACGGATAACGGAAAAGATACAGCAGAGTATTGTATCTGTCAAGGTGTTTTCTGTCTTCCGTCCTCTGACCTCTGATTTCCTTTGAGAAATTCTATCTCTTTACACAATTCATCTCTATTCGCGCTTGATAACAATTTGAGGATATCGGATCATGAAAACCGTACACACCCTGATGGTACTCGCATTATTACTCCTATCGTGCTCTACCGAACCGGATATTCATCTGCAGATCGCCTCGCAAACCGAATTGTCCGATCACGCCTCCACCCGTGCCACGGCCTATTACATGAGCAACAAGATCCTCACCGCGAACGGCAAGACATTCGTCACCTGGCTGGATTCGGTGTCCAATATCATGGTCCGCTCTCTGGACCTGGAGACCGGCCAGTGGAGCGATGAGGTCTTGCTCGGCAAAGGCGATGACAACCACAGCGGCGCGGCACTGACCCTGGACAGCCAGGGCTATATCTATGCGGTCTTTGGTCCGCATCACGGGCCGTTCCAGTTCAAGCGCTCGCAGGAGCCCTATCGCATCGACCGCTGGACAACCTGTCCCCAATTCGGCACCTTTGCCACCTATCCCAGTCTGGTCTGCGATGCCAACGACGTGCTGCATCTCACCTACCGCGGCGGTCCGCTGCCGCGTCGACTGATGTATCAGCGCAAGGAACCGGGAGAGGAGTGGAGTGAACCCCGGGAATTGCTGTTCCACGACGTGGGCGAGTCCTATACCCAGTTCGGCAATCCCATCGCCGTTTCCTCCACCGGTGTGTTGCACGTGGGGTTTCATATCTATGACTTTTTTCCGCGCAGTGGCAAGTATATCGGCTATCTGCAGTCACCGGACAACGGCACCACATGGACCACGGCAAGCGGCGATACCGTGGACACCCCGGCCCGGTCTGATGAGACCGACTGTTTCATCGAGACGGGCAAGGATCTGAATATGCGGGTGCTGAATCTGGTGCTGGACCGCCAGGAGCGCCCCTGGCTCGCCACGGTTCATCTGGAGAAAGGCGGACGCACTCACAATCTCTATTATCTGGACGAGCGTCAGTGGCACAAGATTGACCTGTCGCCTCATCTGCGTCAGGTCATGCCGGAAAAAGACATTCTCTTTGCCACCCTCACCTTTGACCGCGAGAACCGGCT
Organism: uncultured Cytophagia bacterium; assembly: GCA_964413725.1. Taxonomy (GTDB): domain Bacteria; phylum Zhuqueibacterota; class Zhuqueibacteria; order Residuimicrobiales; family Oceaniaggregativiventaceae; genus CAYPUH01. Next base: position 4,006 of record CAYPUH010000201.1, on the reverse strand, counting down.
CTATGTGGCAGCCACGGTGCAGGACAGCAGCAAAGAAAAATTCTGGAGCGTGCCGGGTCAGCAGCTGGTGGTGCTGTTTTCCACCGATATGGGAGAGTCGTTTCAGGTGCTGCCGATCTCCGAACCCGACTCCACCGCGCCGCACTGGCTGCCCAGCATCGAGCGACCCTACAGCCACAAACCCATAGGAGTGCCCTCGGTGCTGCACACCTATGGCAACCGCGGCACCGACCTGGTCTCCTTTGCCCCCACGTCGGTGATCTTTACCCGGTTAAAGGTGAATGAATAAAGATTTGATGATCTCAAGCCCGTTGAGCGGTTGCAAAGTACCGCTCAACGGGCTCCGTCTCCTATCCCCCTCCACAGTAATCTGTTGAAAATCGACAGGGTTTAAACCTTTTCACTTGACAGAGAACCCATACAGAACTATATTTAGACCGGAAAAGAGTCCATTAAAGGAGTCTGCTATGAAATCCCTATCCATATCCCGGGACATCATCCCGCTGGGTGAATTTAAAAGCCGTATTTCAAAATGGTTTAAACACCTTCAGGAAACGGGACAGCCCCTCATCATCACACAACACGGCAAACCCGCCGGGGTGCTCTTGTCACCACAAGAGTATGATGAACTGGTCTATCGCACATCTTTTCTCGACTCTATTGAACGGGGATTGGACGATGCGGAGCACGGCAAGCTTTATACGACAAAACGGGTGGTCTCAGATCTGTCACAGGACAAGCACCCCGAGTGATCGGTTATGAATCTGGTGTGGACATAGGAAGCCCTGGAACGCCTCAGAGAGATCAAAAGCCATATCGCACGAGATCATCCCGATCGGGCAGTGGATTTTATCAGCGCCATCATCGATCGGTCCGGGTTGCTGTCGACCCCTCTGCACATGGGCAGAATCGTCCCCGAACAATCCCGAGGTGCTTTTGTTCACATCACACAATGCAATTTTTATCGTCTCTCATGCGACCCTTCGCCGGATGGCTCTGGCGGTATGGCTGACCGGTGGCATCGTCCTGCTCGTCAAGGGCGCCGCTCTGCTCGTCGAGTCAGCTGCGATGCGACCGGATCTCCTGTGGCCGTGGCCGGCAGCGGCAGCCGGGGTGATCCTCGGACTCGTCAAAGCCCGATTCGTGTTCAACAATAGCGTCCGCAAAACCCTCCGCCGTATCAACACCCTGGACCCGCCGAAACTCTGGCAGGTGTTCCACCCCGGATTTCTCGTCGCCCTGGCCCTGATGATCCTGGCCGGTGCCACCCTGTCGCGACTGGCACACGGTCACTATGGTCTCTCTATAACTGTCGCCATTCTGGACCTCGCCATCGCCACCGCCTTGTTGAGCAGCAGTCGGGTGTTTTGGCGCCAGAGAACTTGAGGCATCAAACCGTATCACAGCTGTACAAAAAATCATAATCATTATTTTTTTAGTTTGAAAATATGGCATTTTTAGTTTTTTTGAGCCAACCAATCAAAACAGGTCGACAAGAATGATCAAGTCATATCCTGACAGATGAGGATGATGGCGGCGTGTGGCTCCGAGCCCGGCGCAACGTTACTCCCTTCTGTCAGAGTAAAACAAGAGTAACGTTGGGTGAGACACTTTTTTAATCCCCGAATAGAATGAAATGATATGGGTGTTATTCTCCATCGGAGTATGTCGGGAACAGCGAGCAGGCATCCGGGGTGCGTCGTCGGAGCTCATCCGGAGAGGGCATAGGTGGGACTGGGAATTGTTTGGGAGCGGACTGTCCGAAGGTGTGTTTTTAGGGACGTGCAGGGAGGCATTTGATGATTTGTTTGATTTGATCTATTTCTTTTTTCTTGGTGCTCTCTGCCTTTGTGCGAGATTGTTTTTTTTATCTTTTTTTGCGTTCGTTGCGCTCTTTGCGCCTTTGCGTGAAATTTTTTTCTTTATGTTCCTGGCGGCTTTGCGTGAGGCGTTGAGATTCCCAAACAATTTTACCATGAGATCGGGAGGGGAAGAATGAGCGAAATTTTATCTTCATGGAATCGGCTGCTCTGGACCGCAACAGCCTTTTTGATGTGTCTGCCGCTTACCACACGGACTCTAGGCGATTAAATCGAGGTCACTCTGTTCTTAGTCTATGAAAGGGGCCCAATGCATTGACATATCAGCTCCTCAACAGATCTCCAATGGTGTTTATACGGCCGGCGAACGCCGGAGACCGCCAACAGAACCCTCGCCCCCTCCCATTGCACCGGAGATCCGGTGCGCACCGCATTTCGAAAGGACTATCAGGACCACTTTATCGAGTGGGGCATGGGCAAAACGATCCGTATAACCAAATAAAAAAAAGCCGGTTCGAATTCACGAACCGGCCCGTTTTCAAGTGGGTACCTGTCGCAACGATGTTAACTCTGGGTTTCCGTGCACTGGCCCTGGCCTTTGGCGCCTCCGCCGTGACGGCCACTGCCGTTTTCAGGCCGACCCTGCATGCCACGTCCCATGCGACCCTCACCGGTGCACTCTTCCGAGCCTTCCCAGTCTTCATCCTGGCCATTGGGGATGCCGTCGCCGTCATCATCCATGGCGCGGTCGTTGATGCCGTCACCATCTTCATCGATGAATCCACGTGCGCCTTTCATGCCCCGTCCGTGTCCGCCAAACCCGGCACCGTTTTCCGGACGTTCGTAATCGGGATCCTGGCCATTGGGAATGCCGTCGCCATCACTGTCCGGCGCGTTGTCATTGATGCCGTCACCGTCTTCATCGACAAAGCCCCGGGCACCCTGGCCGCGGCCACCGGCATTTTCCGGACGTTCGTAATCGGGATCCTGACCGTTGGGGATGCCGTCACCATCGTGATCCGGCGCGTTGTCATTGTAACCATCACCGTTTTCATCCACAAATGTCCGTTGATGACCGGTCTCTGTTCCCTGTTCCTGTGCAGACACCGTAAAAACCACTCCGAGAACCAGAGTCAGGCCGAGAAGCATCCAAACTGCGCGTTTCATGATTAACCTCCTTGTTGGGGTTGGTAGTGTGTGTTCACCCCCTCCTATAGCAACCCCTGTGCCAAATAAAACAATCGTGCACACCATGATGCGTCTCAGCCCCTCGCAGGACGGTTTCTATGCCCCAGCTGTCTCTTTGATACTCTTTCTTTCAAAACAAAAAGGTCTCCAAACACATGTATATTTATTACTTTTGTATGCATATTGTTTAATTTGTTTCTGCGTCCTTTGCGTCTTTGCGTGATCTCTTTTCCCCGGCCTGGATTTCAACCCAACATCACCACCTCCACCCCAAATCCGACCAGATCGTCGAGTCAGCCGTCCAATCCGTCGACCTCAGCAGTGGCACGATCCGCAACCACAGGACTTTCCCGGGGCACGCCGGATCGTTTCAAAACCGCGCTGTGGATGATAATCCAGTGTACAATCCTCCCACATGGACAAGGCGTCTTCACGCACCAGCACGGTGAGATTCTCGTACTGAAACTCGATATCGTGATCGGTCTTGCGCAGTGAATAGTGCATGGACAAAGACGGACCCTGTTCTCCCGGTTCGGTTTCCAGCCGCAGATACGCCGGCTGGGTTTCGATATTTTTCAACCGGTCACGGATCTCTTCCAAAGCCCGGTCCGTCAAATGAATGCCGGTAACCATACATTCTCCTTCCCTGAATTTTATCTCTGCAACAGTTGTCCGCCCAGATTATTCCATCTGAATCCGTGTTCATCGTTCACCCCGGAGACTGTTTGGAGGTTTGCGGCAATTTGACTATATTATCGCTTGCTTTGGACACGGTTGATATGATCATATCCAACAGAGGATAAACCCGGCCATGCTGAACGACCCCGTCACACTGTACAGTCAAGAACTCGAGGCGTACCTGAATCGACTTTTGGGCGAGACCGATCTCGACCATCTGCTCCGCATGGAGCTGCCGCCACCGGCGATACGGGCCAATACTCTCAAATGCTCCACCGATCGTCTGCGACAGCATCTGGACCGCTGGGGGATACGGTATA
>CAYPUH010000200.1:0-8867 GCA_964413725.1 uncultured Cytophagia bacterium | reverse complement strand
GAATAGGTGAGCTCAAATTCCCGGACAGACGCCTGAACGATCGGAAACGAATCCACAGGGACAAGGGAATCGGTGGCAGGGGCAAAATGCAATGACTTGAAACGAAAACCATGCAACAGATCAAACTCGGCATCCGTTACCGAAAGTGTCCGATTCAATGTTTTTTCTGTGTACGAATTGGCGAAACGGACCAGACGGTCCCCTGTCACATAAAACCGCAAAAACAAAAAGACAAACAGAATTAAAAAGACAAAACCCAGCCCTGAAAACAACACAAATCGAACGAGAAACCGTCGCAGACGGTGTGTTTTCCTGACCGGGCCTTGAGATTGGGACTCTTTGGAATGAGGCATATGCGATGCCTTCCGGTTAAGCAGGTCCGTTAACCACGTCTATTCGAGCAATACATCAGCATTGAGGATCCGAGGTCCAGAATACTTTTCACACACCTCTTGTTGGGTCAGCGCATAAAGAGGACTGATTTCAATGGTGATGGTACAATTACCCTCGCTGTCCCTTGGTACCGTTACACCGCATGTTTCCAGTAATTCGGCATTGATGTTGACCAGATCCCGTCGTGCCGTTTGTGGTGAGTCGGATCCCGAGGCATTTTTCACCGGACTGAATTCCTTGCTACGATCCGTCTCCATCACCACCACATTCCGCGCATAGGGAAACGCATCGAATATGAACTGCTCCAACTTGAAGGCATTGGGAGTATCGGGTTCTTGGTGATTCCCGTCTTTATTGACACAGGGAACTTTTTTATGGGCCAAATGATAAGGTAACCCTTTTTTTTCATTGACAATGGTTTCCAGGAACGCCACATCAAAAACATGAAGCGCTATACTTCCCTGTCCAAAGACCAGCTTACCATCGTCGTCACGGGCATATTTTTCCTGGTCCGAAAGTTCAGAATACTCTATGATTGTGTATTTTCCATCACGTTTTCCAATATTCCCCAACTTTTCTTCCGGGTCACGCTTGTAGACCGTTTTAGCGGACATATCCGCATTGTGCGCACGATGCATCCCGATAAATGTTGGATCGCAAATATCCACCAGTACATTATCCACCTGAAAATAATAGAGAACATCGAGACCTTTTGTCTTCATCTCCTCGATCAGGCCATACCGTTTCAATGCAGACAAAAGTCCGCCGTGTCCGTCCGGAGACAGACTGATCGCCGATTTGCTTTTGAGTAATATGTTGCCGTCCGGTCCGAAGGAAGGCAACATACCCTGGCGGAAAAAGCGAATGGATTCAGGGTCCTTGCCAAAATAATCATGATCTTGGAAAAAACCAATGGTGTCCTCATGATTCGCCCTACTGGTCATAATGTAGAGAGGGATCGTTGTGGAAAAGCGATGTTCCCGATTGCGTATCTTTTCGACAAAATACTGAAACAGAGTGCGTCGGGTGATGGGCCCAATCTCAAATGTTCCTTTAGGTGCATCGAATCCCAGACGAGTTCCCTGTCCGCCCGCCACCAAAACAGCACCCACCCCCCCTGATCGCAACAATTCTTCTCCGGTTTTCCGGGCCTTTTCACGCTCCTGTCGCTCTGAGTCATTGCCGGGCAATTCGTATACCCTGGCGGGTTGTAACGAACCGGGGACATAATCACTTTCAGCCTCTCCATCCTGAACCAAAGTTTTCAATCTGTTGATAACATCGGGATCGAGATCCAATATCTGTTCAAGCAAATGTTGCCGTTGCTGTTCATTCAGCTCTTCCCAGAAGCGGAGAAGGTGTTCCTGCCCCATTTTTTGTAAATGTGCAGAGGCTTTATTGTACCCATCTCGCTGGGGTTCCATACGATAGATCCTCATGTTGTTTTAGATGACCGTTTCCATCGTATTGCCATTTCAAAAACCTGATCCAGAGTATCGACAAAATAAAACTCGAGGTTCTTTTTATTGTTTTCCGGGATCTCTTCCAGATCGTCTTTATTCCGTGCCGGCAGAATAATTTTTTTGATACCTGCCCGTTTGGCGGCCAGCACCTTTTCCTTGATGCCTCCGACGGGCAAGACCTTCCCCCGAAGGGTGATCTCTCCTGTCATGGCCAAATTGTGTCGTACGGGCCGGCCGGTGAGAAGAGATAATAATGCAGTCGCCAGAGTCACGCCGGCAGAGGGGCCATCCTTTGGAATGGCGCCGGCTGGAATATGGATATGGATATCCGATTTTTCAAAAAAGCCGGGTTGAACAGTGTATTTTTCCGCATTCGACCGGATCACAGACAGGGCAGCACGGGCGGATTCTTTCATCACATCTCCCAACTTGCCCGTTAAAACCAGTCCTTTGGATCCCTGCATCCTGGTGGCTTCGATAAACAAAATATCGCCACCACTGGGAGTCCAAGCCAGTCCGGTGGCTACACCGGTTTCACCGCGATTGGCGGCCATTTCTGAATAAAACCGTATCGGACCCAGCATATCCTTCAGGTGTTCCGGTTTAATCGATTTTTTCTCCTCCTCACCTTCGGCAACCTGTCGGGCCACTTTACGGCAAACGGTCGCGATCTGACGTTCAAGATTTCGCACACCCGACTCCCGGGTATAGTCCTGAATAATCGTTCGAACCGCGGATTTTGTAAAAGAGACATGCTTTTTCTTGAGACCGTTTTCCTCGATCTGTCTGGGAATCAGATATTTAAACGCGATTTCCAGCTTGTCCTCAGCGATATAGCCTGGCAACTCTATCACCTCCAATCGGTCCAGCAACGCACTCGGAATCGTGTGCAGAACGTTGGCGGTGGTGATAAACATCACCTTGCTCAGATCGAACGGGACATCGAGATAATGATCCGCAAACGTATGATTTTGTTGTGGATCCAAAACCTCCAACAGCGCAGAAGCCGGATCACCCCGAAAATCCTGTCCAATTTTATCCACTTCATCCAGCATAAAAATGGGATTGTTGCTGTCCACGGTTTTCAATCCCTGAAGAATTCGACCTGGAAGTGCACCGATATAAGTGCGTCGATGACCGCGGATTTCGGCTTCATCATGCATACCGCCCAGGGAAATCCGAATGAACTTGCGTCCCATGGCACGGGCAATCGATTTTCCCAGCGATGTTTTTCCGACTCCCGGAGGACCGACAAAACATAGAATGGGGCCCTTTGTATCTTCTTTGAGCCGACGCACGGCAAGATATTCAAGAATTCGCTCTTTTACCTTTTTCAGGTCGTAATGGTCCTCATCGAGAACCTCATGAGCCATTTCAATATCCAGATTATCCTCCGTGGATTTGGCCCAGGGGAGGGATACCATCCAATCTATATAGGTACGGGAGACCGTATACTCGGCGGCCCCGGGTTGCATCTTGGACAACCGGTCCAGCTCGCGCAGGGATTCCTTTTCCGCTTCCTCCGTCATACGGGCATCGATAATTTTTTGCCGCAACTCTTCGAGCTCAGCAGAGCGTTCATCTCCGACACCAAGTTCTTTTTGTATCGCCCGTAGCTGTTCCCGCAAAAAATATTCGCGCTGACTTTTTCCCAACTCGGTCTGTACTTTATCCTGGATCTCTGATCCCATCTCGAGAACCTGTAACTCACGATTGACATAAACCGTGAGTTGCTCCAACCGGGCTCCAACATCGGTCAGTTCCAGAACCTCTTGTTTCTCTTCTATCGACAGGTTCAGGTTCGAAGCTACAAGATCAGCCAATTTACCCGGATCTTCCGTATTCATCAAAACCACTTGTAATTCATCGGGTAGCTGGGGAACCAGACTGACAATCTTTTGAAACTGATTTGCCAGATTGCGTTTCATGGCCTCGATCTGAGTTGCATCCTTGATCATGTCCTCCACCGTCTCAATCTCAGCCATGAGGTACGGGTCTTCCTGGACCACCGTTTTGAATTTGATCCGGGACAATCCCTGTACCAGAATACGCAGGGAGCCATCGGGAAATTTCAACATCCTTAAAATGACCGCAGCTGTTCCAAACATAAAAATATCATCCGCTCCTGGATCCTCCACCGAAGCATCCCGCTGAGAAACCAATCCGATCATACGGTTGTTGGACAACACATCGTTGATCAGGTTCACCGATTTTTCCCGCGCCACGACCAGCGGGGTTACGATGTTCGGATAGACTACCGTGTCTCGCAACGTCAAAATGGGTAAACTGGATGGAATTTTTGTTTTTAGGTCTTCAGAATCAACACCGAGTGTTGTATTGCTTTCATCCATCATATGTTCTCCTGCTCACTTTCTTTTATTTCAAGGTATTCCCTTCCCAGGAAAGGACATCTGCCAAAATGTGATCACAGTATCGCCTGTCCACATGGAACCTTTTTACTCGACTGACGGATCGATATTGATGGGCACTTCGATCACATTACTTTTTTTTGAGATGTTTATTTCCAGGATTCCATTTTCAACAAGTGCTTCGATCTCGTTGTGTATCAGTCCCTCCGGAATCGGAATATCCTTTCGAAAGGTTCCATAGTGAACCTCCAACTGATGAAAATAGACCGATTCGGATGGACGCCGGTCCTGACGCGTTCCGGAAATAGTGAGCATGCCATTACTCAGGCGAACGTCCAGATCTTCACGATTCACACCCGCCAGCTCGACATGAATCAAGACCCGGTCCTCCGTCTCGAGAATGTCGGTGTTGGGAGTCCATGAAGAACTGGGTGAATCGCCCGTATAGTAAAACGCTCTTTGACCGGACCGTTGAGGCGTGCCGGTGTCGGTCAATTCACGAACCACATGAATAATTTGAAGAGGCATTCCTCTCTCCTGCTCATTTTGTCCTTTCAGCTATCATCAAAAGGAGACGATCATTACTTTTGCTTTACACAACGGTAAAATATGGGCTTATGTTCCATTTATTTTAATTTGGGTACATTTTTTTGCTGCTCACCCCGATAACCGGATGGCAACATCGACTCACATGCTGGAAAAACATGCGAATGGTCGATCGTCATCACGTCACGGACCGTCCGGATGGTACCTACAGAAACGGATCACCATTATTTGAGTTTTTTTATCTTTTTGAAATCGTCGTCCTTTCCCAGCATCATCAACACATCACTGTCCTTGATAACATGATCAGCTGTGGGAATCATAACGACATTTTCGGGAACCATCTCTTTGATCACCAAAACGAGTACACCGTATTTGTTTCTCAGGTCGAGTTCACCCAAGGTTTTTCCGACCAGGGATGTGGGAGCCGCAATCTCGATAATACTGATACCGGCACCCAGCGTGATGTTGTCCAGCAGATAGTCACTTTCCATGGTACCGGCAATGCGTCTGGCCTCATCCCGCTCGGGAAAGACCACTTCCGTTGCCCCGATAATGTCGAGAATTTTGCCATGATCTTCTGTCAGGGCTTTTGCCAGAATGTGTTTAACAGACAGCTCGCGTAAGTATAGAGTTACCAGTACGCTGGCATCGACATGATCCCCCAGACTGACCACCACGACATCGAGATCGTCCAAACCCAGTCCGGCCAGTACTTCCTTGTCACTGGCATCGGCAATGACAGCTCGTTCTACAAAGGTTTTAATTTTTTCAATTTTTTCCTCATTGATATCAATAGCCATTACCCGATGCCCTTGCTCGGAGAGGTATCGGGCAAGATAATGACCAAAGCTGCTCAATCCTATAATCGCAAACGATCTCATACCTCTGTTTCCCGATTATTACAACTATTTTAACCCACCATAAAGTCTTCTTCAGCCAATCGAAATCGGACACGTTCCCGGTAGACAATGGCCAGAGCGATCGTCATCGGACCAATGCGTCCCATATACATCAAAAGAACAATAAGCACCTTGCCCACAGGCGTTAATGCCGAAGTGAGGCCCATACTCAATCCTACGGTTCCCATGGCAGAAAACGTTTCGAACAACACGTTTAAAAACAGAACACGACCTTGTGCGTGGGGTCCACCCGGATGTTCGGTGAACAATAATATCATGGTTACCACCGTTACCACCATAAGCCAAAAAAAGGTGATTACGATGGTCTTTGAAATAATGGATTCAGGGATTCCCCGTTGAAACACGCTCACTTGCCGACGGTCCTTGAGTCTGGATAAAATCATCGCCGACAACACCCCAAAGGTCGTAGTCTTGATACCTCCACCGCAGGAACCCGGCGAGGCCCCTATCATCATCAAGAGTATCATCAAAAAGAGAGAACTATTGGTGAGGTGTTGTATTGGAACCGTATTGAAACCCGCCGTCCGTGTGGTGATCGATTGAAAAAGAGCAACCAATGCTTTGGTGCCAAGAGGTAAATCCTTTAACGTCTGATTCCACTCAAAAATCAAAAGCAATACAAATCCCCCCACAATCAAGCTACCACTCATTGTGAGGACCAATTTGGTATGTAGAGACAATCGCCAAAAGGATCGATGACTCTTTGCACATTTCAACAGATCAAAAAGCACCCAAAAACCGATTCCCCCAAGAACAATCAGGATCATCACCGTAACATTGATCACAATGTCATTTTCAAAACCCATCAGACTTTTAGAAAACAATGAAAAGCCTGCATTGCAAAAGGCAGAGATGGAATGAAACACTCCCAGCTGGAGAGCACGTGTGGACGGATAGATTTCCGAGAATCGTACCGTCAGGACCACGGCACCTATGGCCTCTATCAAAAACGTTCCCATTACCACGGCCAAAAGAATTTTACCCAAATCGTGTGTCGAAACACCTGCAAATGACCGCTCGACCAGATCGCGATTTCGAATGGACAGGCGTCCACCGGCAAACAAATACGCGAAAAAGGTCGAAAAGGTCATAATCCCGAGGCCGCCTATCTGTATCAAAGCCAGAATGACCCCTTGTCCAAAAGGTGTAAAATCCGTTGCGGTATCGACGACGATCAATCCCGTCACACAGGTCGCGGAGGTCGCGGTAAAAAGACTGTCTAGAACACTAAAACAACCTCTATGACTGATTGGCAGTTTATGAAGTACCTTTCCTATGATTATAATCAGCTAAAATCTTATGACCAAAATATGAGAAGGGTGATACCGCGTACCCATCTGATGCCACAGAGTATGTTTCGATGTTGGAAAATCCAAAGAATCCATATGATGCTCTCATCGGGTCAGGATTCGCCATTCTTCCGCCAACCCTCAAATTTGTCAGAAAATATAGATTCAAATCCATATAAAAAGGTGAACGTTGTGTTCACCTCTCCTACCGTACGAACCAGGTTTTAATAATCTAAACAATAGCAAAGAATAAAGCAATAATCATCTGAGGGTATGCGCGGAGAGAAGAATCGTATTGCTGCTACGACATCAAGACCATTCTCCGAACGATGAATAAAGTGGATAGATATTTGCAATACGGGGTTAGGAAATCGAGTCGGTCAGCGTGCGCATCATTGGATGTGATTATCGTTTAAAAATGGGGTCCAGATGCCTGACCGGGCAGGGGTATCCTCCATTTTGAAAATCACAATCCCCCCAATAGAAACACTTGACAGAACAAATAATATCGCTCTCTTTGAGCTGATTGGTCGGATAAGAGTGTGCATCTTCCTGTGCCTGTCGGATGACACGTCGTTTCTCGCGAAATCCCTTGATTCCATTTTGTTTCAAGAGACCAACAGAGATGAGCTTGGCCAGACTGCGGGATGCCTTAGATCGGGGATTGTTGATGATGAATGGCTGCAGATCTTTGACTGAATTGCGCACGTTTTCATCATATTCGATGGCACCCACAAAATCGAGTTTGGCCCCCAACAATTCTTCGACGGCCGTTTTCAGTGTGGTACCTTCTTTGATCTCTTCGGAATCATGGACCATATTGAGTATAAGTCTGGGATAAAAGTCTTTTAATAGCATCTCGGCTTCATCCCCGAGGTGCCTATCGATTTTGTATATATCTTTTAACAGATTGTCGACAGTAGCCCCCATGCGTCCGGGCTCGGCAAAGGCGTCGCCTTCAAGAAGATTGAGAACCTTGTCCTGTTTCCGAAAATGGCGTTGCAACATGCGAAAGATGGCGATTTTGATAAAATTGAATGTTTCCTGTATCGCCATGGGTTCAGGGGTGGTCACAGCTATTCGCTGTTCTGCAGCGAGAAAAAAATCAATGACGTTATAGGACGATCCCGCTCCAAGATCCAAAAGGATAAAATCAGCGTTGATATCCTTTAATGCTCTGATGAATTTCAATTTTTGCGAAAAACGGGGGTTGGCCAGCCCCAGCGTACCACAGGCCCCGCTGATCAACGACAGGTTTTCAACGGGAGTCTCCAGCATGATATCCTCCAGAGTCTCCCGTTGCAGGGAATAGTAATGATAAAAAGTATACGTTGGTTCCAGAATCCCCATACAAGTATGTAGATTGGCACCACCCAGATCGGCGTCGACAATGACCACCCGGTTACCCAAAGCAGCAAGACCCACACCGATCGAAGCGGTTAAGACAGTCTTTCCCACACCGCCTTTTCCACCACCAACGGCAAACACCCGCTGTTGCTTTTCTTCACCCGATACAGGACTGGTAAAAACCGGTGTCAGATCATTCACCTCACCAGCCTTGACCCACTCTTGTGTATCTTCGCTAAAAACAAGATCCTCTTTGCCGAACTCACCCTTTGTCACCAATGTTTTCAGTTCTTTAGATGAATAGGGACCGAACTGCTGATCTTTAATTTTCACAAAGACATTGGCTGCCATGATGGGTCTCTTTCCTCTACGACGTCTATCGCTGTATCGCCATTCGGTGAATAAATCGGGGTTTATGCTTTTCGGACACGAATGGCTTTATCGCCTTTCATGTCACTCTTGATATCAAACTTTACCTTGAGACCGGGAACCATTGCCGAGGCTAAAAGTGTGACATCCAGATCCGATCGGTGCACGAAC
>CAYPUH010000199.1:0-8918 GCA_964413725.1 uncultured Cytophagia bacterium | reverse complement strand
CCTGGGTCTCGAGATGGAAACGATGCAGGGGAATCAAAACACGAAGCGCTGTGCGAAGGTGCAGATTGGCCCGGTACATGAGCTCCTTGTCGCCTGAGAACCGAACCGCACGATTCAGCAGCTCGAGATGGCTGGCCCCGAGTTGACGCAATTCCTCAGCAAGAACTTCCTCCAGCCCGTATAGCGTTGTTGCAATCATTGTAAAGCCCATAGGACCTGTCCTTTCACGATGCCCGGGGTGTTTCCGTATCGTTTTGTGCTGCCGATGAAAAGAGCTGATGTCCCAGATATACCACAGCCGCCGAGCTCCACCCGTGCAGCGGTACCACCGGGTACCGTTCCCTGGGGCAGTTGAGAGAACCCTCTGCAACATTGTATTTTTCCCAAAGCTTACCGGTCTCTTTATGCATACGTAACTGTAGAGTCAAGAAACGTGTGGCAAGCTCGTGGGCGATCTCCTGATAACCATAGGTCCTCAGACCCTCGAAAAGAATGATATGCGACGGCGGCCATCCATTTGGGTAATCCCATTGCAGCACGTCAAATTCCGGGTGCGGGCTGGGATACACCCTGTCCGTCTGAGTCACGCCATAGGGGGTGAGAAACCGTTCGAGATGCTGCACCAATCGGCCTGCTTGTTCCCGGGTGGCGAGACCGGCCCACAGTGTCCAATAGGCACCCAGAGACCAGTAGGGTAGACGCTCCCCGCGAACGTAATGGTAATCGAAAAAGAAACCATGGTCATCATCCCAGCACAGAGACTGGATGGCCGCACTTCGTTCCTCGGCCTCTTGTTTCCAGAACCCGGCGTCCACGGACCATCCCAACAGATCCGCCATCCAGGCCAGGGTCCTGGCGTATTGCACCAGAGCGCAATTGATCTGGACCGAGTGACACTTGCGGACATCCCCCTCAAAAATCGCGGTAAAGTCCAGGATCTCGGCCTCTGCCGCCAATTCCGGACGAAGGCCGTGAATGTGTGGAGAGGGATCGTTAGGATCCAGATCCAACTCGCCGAGATCACGATTGGTGGCCAGCCCGGTTTTTTCGATATGGTGATGAGGAGCTTTCCAGTAGCCCAGATACTCCGCCTTGAGAGTGGGGTACGCACGAATCACCAGATCCCGGTCCTTTTTATGCTCATAATACAAACGAACACTGGAAGGGTGGAGGGGAGTCTGCGACCGTACCAGATAGTAGGTTCGATTGCCATTCAGAGCCACGCCGTAACGGTCGATCATGAACAATTGATTTAAAATATGATTGCGAATGATATCAAAACGATTATGGCAGGCCAGTCCCAGGTTGGTGAAAAAGATATCCCAGCAATACATTTCCGGAAATGTATTTTCGCTTCCGCCACCGGTAAGATATGGAAAGGGTAGATACAAAAGAGTCGGTTCCTGACTGTGCGTTTCCTGTTGTGCATGTGATTCATCAGAGAACCAGATCTGATTGTGCCGGGGATCCCGTATTTGATCCTCCCGTGACATGCCCCTATCCGCGTCCCACCAGGTGGAAATGGTTTCATTCATGCGATGCCATTGTTGATAAAGCGATGTGTTTTGCGCTGTCATAGAATCGCCTCGTGTTTGACAATGAAAAGGTGAGTGATGGCAAACCCAAACATACGAAATTTCGCCATGCAAATCCATGCTTTTATAAGCTGTCGATGTGAGATTGTGAGCAAAGGGCCTGAGCCGGTTGCAGGATCGACTCGATGTATACAAGGGCTTTTGTGCATATATTTGTTGTTTTTAGGGTGACAAAGGATTCCCTCTGGTTTTTTTGTTGACATGTTGGGTTTCGAGTTGTATGATATATTGGTATCTTTTGGATGCCTGGTGAATTGGTTGTATAGATCACTAAACATAAAGGAAAGTAGAGATGACCGTTTCCGAAAAGCTTAAATCCTTGAGACGTTTGATGAAAGATCACCATATCGATGCCTGGATTATCCCCAGCTCCGATCCGCATCAAAGTGAATATGTAGCACCCCGTTGGAAAGGACGGGCGTGGTTGTCGGGATTCACGGGTTCCGCCGGGACTGTTGTGGTAACCCCCCAGAGTGCTGGATTGTGGACCGATTCGCGTTATTTTCTTCAGGCCGAATCGGAACTCGAGGGATCCGGAATCGACCTGTACAAAATGGGGACTCTGGGTGTCCCTGAATTGGAACAATGGCTGTTACAGCAGCTGAACGAAACGGATACGGTAGGATTCGACGGCAAACAAATGTCGATGGCTCAGACCCGGCTGCTCAAAGACACTCTCGATGAAAAAAATATTCGTCTCGCTTACGATATCGATCTGTTAGATGAGGAGTGGACCGATCGACCGGAGGTCCCTCTGAACCCGATGATGATTCTAGATGATCAGTTTACCGGAGAATCCAGAGTTGACAAGCTGAAACGTATACGCGATGCAATGGTGGAACAGAATGTCCACATCCATGTTCTTTCTTCTCTCGATGACATTGCCTGGACATTTAATATCCGGGGAACGGATGTGGATTTCAATCCTGTTGTGATCTGTTATGCCGTGATTACCCGTGAGGATGCCACCCTGTATGTGCATCCCAGCAAAATACCTGAAAACGTGAAAACAGATCTGGGAGCAGACGGAATCTCTTTTGCGCCCTATGAAGCTGTTTTTGACCGTGTCGCTCAGTTGCCTCCCAAAACCACCGTATTGCTCGATCCCAATCGGACCAATCAGGCCCTGGCGGATGCCGTCAGCAAAGAGTGTGTCGTCAAAGAGGCCACCAATCCAACTGTGTTGATGAAAGCGTGCAAAAATGAAACCGAGTTGGCCGGCATACGTGCAGCTCATATCCGGGATGGTGTGGCTATGGTCAAATGGATGGTCTGGCTGGACACAAATCTGGGCACTCTGCCCATGGACGAGATCTCTGTGGCCGAACAGCTTGAATCCTGTAGACGTGAGGGTGAGTATTTTCAGGGCCTTAGTTTTAACACCATTTGCGGATATCAAGGCAATGGTGCCATCGTCCATTATGCCGCCAAACCCGATACCGCTGCAACGATAGAAGCCACGGGAATGTTGCTGATCGATTCCGGAGGACAATATCTCGATGGGACCACTGACATCACGCGAACCTTAACCCTAAATACGCCGACAACCCAACAGAAACGGGATTTTACCCTCGTACTCAAAGGGCATATTGATCTCGCTCTGGCAACCTTTCCGGCAGAATCCGCCGGCTCGCATGTGGATACATTCGCCCGGTCTCCGCTATGGGAAGCGGGTGTAAATTATGGTCATGGTACCGGGCATGGCGTAGGACATTTTCTCAATGTTCATGAAGGCCCGCAACAGATTCGTCCCACCAATCACTCCCCCCTGAAACTGGGAATGCTCACCTCCAATGAACCCGGACTCTATCGGGAAGGCGAATATGGTATCCGCATTGAAAACCTGATTGTAACGCGCAAAAAGCAACAAACTGAATTCGCTGAATTCTGGGAATTTGAGACCGTATCCCTTTGTCCCATCGATCTCGATCTGGTGGAACCCTCCATGCTGACGGATCGGGAACGGGAATGGCTGAATGCCTATCATCACACCGTGTATGAAAAATTGTCCCCGGGATTGACAAAAGAAGAAAAGACGTGGCTAAAAAACGAAACAAGATCGATCTAGATAGACTCTGTTCCCTGATCAAACGGGCTGTTCGAATGACCGAACAGCCCGTTTTTATTTTTTTGCCTATCGTTTTGATCCGGGAACGATGGTCATAGTAATCGTCTCGTGTTTAACAGGCTGTTTGAGATGAAACTGGATTCTAAAGATCTGATCATCCCAGACAGATTGAAGATGTGAATCCGTAATCGCAATCGGTTCGATATCGACCTCCAGCTGGAGCGGATCGAACAGCAGATGTACGGGTTCTTTATGGGAGCCGGCCCTCAATATCAGCTCTCCCTCGTCCCGTTTTTGTACGGGTTTGTGGGTCATGATTGTGAGCGTAACATCGCTGGATTCGGATTCCAGAATAAAATCGTCTGTGATGTCAATGGATTTGCCACGGTTCAGACGCATCGTACGGTTCCAGGATTCGATTCCGGCTGTCTCCGGATAGGCTCCGGAGATGTCCATGGTGAGTTCGGCAACGTTTTTTGAATTCGAATAGGTCACGGATCGGGCGGCGAATTCTCTGCCGTTTTCCTGCATCACTCCATTTACCAGGGGCAGGTTATGGTAGGCCGATTGCATGGTCCAGATTTCATATCGCTGCGGGCTAAATGTTTTCTTGGTATAGGTTTCCACTCCCACATCGATGATGAGAGGCTGGCCGTCGTGATAGACGATGAAATTACCCACATCGTTGTGGTTATGGCTCACGGCATTATGACTGCCTTTGGCAGCCAGATAAAGACCTTTAGCCGAGCCCTGCTCATCACGCGCGGCCATCACCTCGGAATCGGACAGCCAGACATCGCGTGTGAGGGGAGCATGTGCCTCAGCGGACAGTACCTCTTTGCGATGAAAGAGAGCGGGAAGCAAACGAAGCAGACTGGGCCGAGTTTCGAACAGACGATTCGGATGACGCTGAGCCATATAGGCACCAAACGCCTGTAACCGGGGGTCGCCTATGTCCCTGCCATACCGATAGGAGAGATCTCCGGTCATCCTGACAATGGCCGATGCATCGGAAAAATTGATAAAATAATCTCCAGCAATATGCGTTCGATAGATATAGCTACCCATTTTCTGGATCAGGGGCACATCATAGACATTCACCTCTCCCTGGGTTGCCGTGGCCATCAGGTCGAGAACATCATACATGGATGCTGCCGCTCGTCTCCAGTAGCCGGGTCCCTCATCGCAGGCGCCGTCCTCGGGATAGCTGTCGATGAATTGATCCAGACTGAGCAGTATTTTCTCTATGCTGTCCAGACGGCGGGTCTGATCGGTCTCGAGGATCAGGACACAGGTGAGCCAGTTGGAATTGCACCAGGGATTCCAGTTGTTGATGACGCTCTTGTCTGTGAGATTCATCCACCAGTAATCATCCCGTAGCAGGTTTGGGGTCAGGATCCGGCGGTCGATTTCACTTTCTATACGTTTGGGAATCAGGGGAGATATCTGTTCCAGTTGATCGCCCAAAAGATAATGGGTCCAGGCCAGGAGCGCTCCGGTCTCACCGGCAAACAGGTCCATGGTGGGTTCATCCACATCGGGTAGACCGTAACCGGCTTTCTGGATATTGAGGTGGGCGGGTACCCCCCAATAGGTTTCCTCACTGATTGTCCAGATACCGTTCATGATATCATCGAGAAAACGGCCTTTATCCTCAACACACTCGGCCAGCACCAGATAAGCCAAAGCCCGGCGACGTTGTAGTCTGGGTCGTTGATACCGGCTGCGGTTTCCGGTACGTTCAAAATCGAGAAACAGAGTGGCCGGTAAATCCGGCCACTCATACTGCAGATACTGCTCTCCCGTTTTAACCAGGGTTGCTCTGGTGGAATCCGTAAGTGCCTCCCATGCGTTGCGTTCCTCGAAGCGGGGATAGGGATGCCAGTCCTCAGCACTCACCAGGTGCAGTTCGAGTTTTTGCCGCGGTGCTTCGCTCTGCATGATCGATCTCGTCTCTTGCGCCGGGCATGGCAGTGATGATGAAACCATGGCGATGAGAAGGAGAAGAAAAAAAGGGCGTTTCATACATGTTCCTCAACAGTCAGAATTCAGGGTTTGGATGTGGTGGTTTCCATGGAGACCGGATAGTTGTCCCAGCGTCGCCACTTGGCCCGGCCGCTGTGGTCAGATCGACCCCAAACCTGGAAGAATTGACTTTTGGGGGTATCAAAGAGAGTCTCTCCGTTGTAAACCAGTTTGACCAGCAAGGTGGCCCCAAACCGAACGGTGGGTTCACTGGCATCCACAAAGAACATTTCAGCGTCGGTTTCCAGGGGACCATAGGATACACGGCTGGATTCATAATTGTAGCGAGGCCGGAGTTCAGAATCGAGAAGATCCAAATCCAGATCGCCCTTGACACCGAGAATGTGCGTGTATTGCAAGGCGCTGTCCACCACAGCGATACCGGCCTGATCATCGCGTAAAAGGCTAAACCGATCTACTATAGGCTCGGGATCCGCTCCTGTTGGGATGGGGTATAAAATGGTGATAAACGATTCAGTGGATCCTGCATCGTAAAATCTGGATGTGTCCTGAAAGATGGCCAACTCATCCTGTTGATCGCGATATTCTTTTTGAGTCTTGATCGTTCGGTCCTGGGGAAAGATGAGAAGCAAATCCATCGAATTCCCTGGATTGGTGTATCGTCCTCCCGCCATTTGATCGATGCGGGTCACCATCCACGAGTCTCCCTCCTGGATGATTTGTCGTGTGTGCCAGAGGTTGGCGAGGGTAAAATAATCTGAGCGATTGAATTTCAGCGCGTCGATAACCACCACATAGTCATCTTGTTTGTGGTGCAAAAGACTCCGGTCCCATTCCACCCCATGATGCAGGTGCTGCCACCGCGTTCGGGAGTAGTTGACCTCGGGAAAAGATTGAAAATCGATCTTGGTGGTCCGCACCCGGGTATCATAGGCCCCAGAATTGCGTAGGATATCAAAGGTGGTTTGGTTATAGGCTTTTTTTACGTTCCGAACCACCACGCGGTTGTGAAAAATATCGGCACGATAGGCGCCATATTCACCACTGGGAGCCCGATCCCGATAATTGCCGTCTTTGAGCAGGACGGTTTTGTCTTTCATGAACAGGCAGATGCTGTTTTCGTCGGAATGTCCATGATGCATTTTTTCTTCTTCCACCGCCAGGATACGTTTCAGGTACTCTTTTTGGCGAAGGGAATAATAACCCTCGTCCTTGTAATTCAGCATCAGGTAGGTGGCATCCTCTGACCAGTCGGACCGGAATACGACTTTTTTGGTAATGACCTCTTCCAGGGCATCTCCCGAACCGTAATGCGGCACTGTGGGTACGAGATCAGGATCCGCAAATCGATCACTGGAGATAAGCAGGCGCGCAGTTCCAATGCCCGGCGTCTGTAGGGCTTTTAATGTACCGTCTTGCTGACGATCCATCAGCCGATCAAAGAGTTCCTGCGCAGCCCATTTCATTTCGCCGGACTGATATATCGTCGCGCCTCGCTCCAATAGCACGTAATAGGATCCGGTCTGATCCGCCCATCGGGAGTCGCCGAATTCGGGAATGATCCGGTTCGGTGTCAGCAAGTTGACAAAATACTCGAAATAGAACCTGACCATCGGAGATTTGAGTCGTGCGGATTGATCTGTGAGGGTGAGAAAATGAACATACGGACGCAGCCAGACCGGGTGGTAGATTTGAGCATCCTCAATTTCCCAGCTTTCGATGGTGTCACTGGCCAGTATGGTGGCCATCTTTTTCCATTGGGGTGCCCGTGGGTGATCCGGAAAGGCGAGTGCCGCCGACATGAGACTTTCGGCTCTGAGCATCGCGCGATTCATGGCACTCCATTCCGGAAAGGCAAAGATGATATCCACACTCGCGGCCACGGATTGTTCCAGAATGTCCATATCCGCCTCGGAGTAAATATCCGCAGGCAGAGTTCGCTCCAGACAGGTCACAAATATGGGTAGGGTGCGAAACCAGTTGACGACCGGAACCCCGCGCGAGTATTCGACCCGCTGACGCATTTTTTCCGGGAAATATTCGCGATAGTCGGCCATGGAAACCAATATGTCGCGGGTCTGCTCTGCATAGCGCTGCTCGCCCGTTTTTTGATACAGATAGGAAGCAATATCCGCAATGCTGATCAGAAAATCTGGTGGACGATAGCCCAGCAGTTCCATGGCATTGTCTGTCTCGTCGAGATCCTCGTATTGGGATTTCCAGTTCTCAATACGGGTTTCTTTTTCCGACAATGCCTGTTCGAGAGTCGCATCCAGATAGTCGATCAGACTCTGGTCATCAATCTGTGCGGAGAGAGAGGAGGTGATTGTCATGACGAGAACCATGAAGAGTAGGGTGAGTTTCACGATAGTCTCCTTGTTTGACCTATTACGTGTTAAGAGGCGGTTAAAAAGGTGATGGTATATCATTTTGTAAAATAGAAGGAAATTTATTCAAAATCAACCTGCAATCGTCAACCCTGTCCGAATCGGCCATGTTTTTCGTCATGTTACTAGCGCTGTGCATTTGTTTTGAATCGCACGGGCACAGATCTGGTTGTAAAACACATTCTATTGAACAGAGTAGGCACTCAAAACCTCCTCTAGAGGTTAGCACCGTTTTTTTTCTTGAATGGACCCTAATCTGTTCTTCGGCCCATTAGAGCCGACTCGACTTGATCGGACCGCATTGAAAATTTTGCTGTACTCTTTGGCCAACATGTATTATCTTCTGTATTAATCGATTATCCAACACATAACCGGAAACTGGAAAGTGGATCATGTCGGAACCCATTGAATTGCCAAAGAGTGTCAAGAAACTGAATGTGAATGGAAAGCAAATTGTTCTGGTTGGTACAGCTCATGTTTCAAGGGAGAGCGTTCAGGATGTCCGGACGGTTATCCAGGCCGTACAACCGGAATCAGTCTGTGTCGAGTTGTGCGAGTCCCGTTATCATGCTATTGCCCAGCGTGACAACTGGAAAAAATTGAATATATTTCGGGTGATTCGGGACAAAAAATCATTGATGCTGTTGATTCAACTGATTATGAGTTCGTTTTACCGACGGCTGGGGGAGCAGTTGGGTGTTCAGCCCGGAGCGGAAATGATCGAAGGCATTGACCAGGCAAAGGCGATCGATGCGGACCTGGTTCTTGCCGATCGGGATATACAGATCACCTTAAAGCGAGTTTGGGGCTATCTGAATGTTTGGAGTAAATTCAAGATGGCCGCTCAGTTGCTGGCCAGTCTGTTTGTGTCCGAAACAATCG
>CAYPUH010000198.1:0-8919 GCA_964413725.1 uncultured Cytophagia bacterium | reverse complement strand
TCAATGGCGATGACAGGCAGATATAGTCCACCTGAGAGGTGGACTATATCTCTGGGCAGATCTGTCGTCTCTGAAAGAGCGATGGGTCAGGATACCCCTCTATAAACTCGGGCCCATTGCTACTCTTTATGCCGCATTATATCATCCCTTCAGGATTTCGATGAATTTTTGAATCAGATGTCTATAATCATGCCAGCCCTTCGGGCTTGGGCTGTGCGTTGTTGTTTTCCTGACCAGGATTTTACAAGGTCAGGATCCACCTTTTGGTGTTGAACATGGACCATTGACCGATCCTTTCTTCCCACCGATATATGGCCTGTCGGAATCACTCTCCCGGTTGAATTCTCACCTGTTGACACTCTTGTTTTTTTTTCATTATGATGGTGCGGAGCCCGATCCTGCCGCCCATACATGAGCACCTTGCTGCGGAATGGTACCGGTGAGAACTCGAGTGGAGTGATTACAGGGGACAGCGGCATAGCGGGCGGAGCCGCCGGAGGATCCTGACTTTCGCCGGTGGAGACGAGAGGGGCGACGATATCGCAAGGGATATCATCTCTGCAGGGACCATCGCCCCGGGTGCGAAAGGCAGAGCCGGAGGCGCTTAAAAACGGAGACCAAGAGGTTGAGAGATGGGGGTAACCCGACGAGATGAATATCAGGCCGAAACGGAAAACAAAGATCGGAAAACAGAAGCAAAAGCATCCGACCACGTTCCAACGGTTTCACATCGAGTCCTCTCACATTTTTTCTCTCACACGCTTTTCTTCTCACACTCTTCATTCACTATAAGCACGGCCTTGACCTGCGCCGCAAACTGTTTGCATGGTTTCCGTGTATTCCGTGTGTTCCGTGGTCTGTTTTTGACTTTTTGGCTTTTAGACGATTCGACCTTTTGACGTTGAATGCGGTGCGAAACGATCCATTGCCCATTGCGACGGTAAAGTTGATAGGCCTGTTTTGGGCAGCCGTGGATCAGAGTGAGCAGAGGATCCTCTGTGGAGTTCTGCGTCCTCACCGTCTCTTTTCGGTATTCTGGAACACCCTGTCATGGAGCGGTGATGAGATTCCGCTGCACCAGATTGTCATATACCGCCTTCATTCCGTTGGTTTTGGAGCGGTTGATGATGGTCCTGAATTTCGGTCGCAGGATAAGGGCGTTCATGCCGCGGCGGATCAGGTTTTGCAGGGGATAGGTGTTCTGCTCCTGAATATCTCTGGCCAGGTTGCCTCCGGTCTGTCGCGCTTTTTTCAGTTTGTCCTCATCGTCGGCCACCGCATGGACACCGGTCTGGCCGGCCGTGACCGTGCCGGAGATATAGCTGCGTTGAAAGATACCGTCCCGGGAGATGGAGGCGAGATAGTCGGCGACTTTATCTGCTCCCTGTCCGCCTGTGGTGGCCAGGGTGACCATGTATTTGCCGCCGAATACCGACGAGGTCATGTATTCGAACATACCGAACCGCTCGATGAGCCGTTTCATCATGGCGTTGGGGCCAAAGGCATAGTTGGGTGACCCCAGTACGATACCGTCGGCGGCGGCGAGCTTTTGTTTCAATTCCTCAAAATCATCCCGTAACGGACAGGTTCCGGCGGACATGCAGGCAAAGCATCCACGGCAGAACTGGATGTCATAGTCCGGTAAAAAGATCTCCTCGGTGTCGGCTCCCTGTTGTCTAGCGCCGTCCAGAACGGCGCGCAGGAGGGTGGCGGTATGGCCGCCTCGATGTGGACTGCTGTTGATCCCGATAATGGTCATTTTTTTGCCTCCGTGTAGATTCGTGTTGACATTGATGCTGTTTTTAAGTATACTGCTTGTATATAATGTATACCAACAGTATACTAAAAAGTTTCATCAATGTCAAGGATTGGAGAGATAAAGTGGTATCGTTATCGAGAAAAGAGGAGGAACGCCGACAGCGTGAGGAGCGGATGGTCTCGTCAGCGGAGCGGTTGTTCTGTGAAAAGGGGTTTGACACCGTTTCGGTGGACGAGATCGCACGGGAGGCCGAATTCACCAAGCGGACGCTGTATCACTATTTCAACAGCAAACACGATCTCTTTTTTGCCGTTGCCCTGAGAAGCTATCGGAACCTGGCGGCATTTTGTCAACGTGGATTCGACACCGGAAAGACGGGATTTGACCGACTTTCCAGCGGGTTGTATGCCTATCTGGAATACACCCAGTCGCACCCCGGGATTCGCTATGTGATGAGTGAGGTGGGACGTCTGCGCCGGTCCACATCGGACAGCCCGAATCTGCAAAAATGGCTCGAGTTCGATGCGCAATTGTTTTCCGATGTAGCCGATGTGATCAAACAGGGTATGAAGGACGGCACTATCCGCTCCGATCTCGATCCCATGAAAGGCACGTTTTCCATCATCTTTTTGTCTACCGGATTCTTTCGCCTGCTGGCCGAAACCGGAGAGCATTTTGCCGATCACTTTGACATCGATGTAAACGAGTTTGGCCGGGATTCGTTAGAGCTGTTGCTCGATGCGGTGAGGGCGTAAAAAGTTGCCTGAACGTCAAAAAGAATACCACGGAACACACGGAAAAATGATCGGAAAACACGGAAAATACCCTACTGTGTTAAAAAAGGATAAACGCAGAGGGCGCCGATCGCAGAGAAAAAGTGCCTGTTAAGCAACAAATATCCAAAAGAGAGTTTGATCTCATTCCCGTTCTGGTCGGGACTGCAAAGCAAGCAGAACTTTATAACATCTCAACTTTTTTCTGTACCCCATTCCGGTCTAAAATCAGCCACGTCCGGTCATCATCGCTGTCATACCAAAATGCGGTAGAATTATCGGGAAGATCCGGCTCATCGATTTGCTCGTAAATTTTGGGTTGGTATGGCGACGTCGATACATCCAGCACACCGGTCACCATCGCATTGCCCTCCACATGCAGATTCTCTTGTGGCTGATCCGTTCCGATGCCGACACGGGGCCCAATATAGGCCGGTCCGGATGTCTCTTCGATGTACATGGAATACTGCGTGTTCGGGCCCTGCATATCCATATATATCCCGTAATGATATCCCTCAGCTGTATTGGGAGCATTGATGACCATGCCATATGCCGTATCCTGACTCGCTGTGGTGAGACGAGCAAGAGTGCCATAGCCCACCTGCACCAAACCATCATCAGCTGTTTGTATCTGATTGTAGGATCCGAACGCGGAATTGGGTGCAAATCCTCCCTCGCCGCCTATGGAGACAATGTTTTGGACACCATAGAGAGTGCTATAATTGCTCTGACTTGAGAGGCTGCTGAAAACGCCCCAGCCCGAGCCTGCACCAACAATTTCGATCGAATTGTTGCGCACACCGAATGCATACATGCTTGCCTTGATGCTGTTGTACATTCCCTGTGCTTTGCCCAGCTCCATATCATTGAATAGACCGGCAAAATCGTGATTTCCCGGAGACAGAACATCGTTATACAGACCGAATTGCGCACCGCTTGACAGGGAATTGCGTACCGTGTTATAGATCGCGGTGCTTCCATAATTGACATCGGATGAGCTGATATTGATGGCCCGCTGCGAGCCGGTGACATTGCCGATATTGATGACCGACTGGCTTTCCACGCCGGCCTGGTTCAGGGCCATGTGACCATCGATCAGGGCGTTTCCTGCAACGGTCAATTTTTCGGCCGGACTGGTGCTGCCGATACCGACATTGCCGCTCACCATCGAGTGCATGTCCGTACTGTTGACCTGCCAATCCTGATCCGGTTGTCCGCCCAGCAACGTGATCCACTCTGTACCGGTATATCCTTCAAACGACGTCGAGGTCGCATTCCAGCGAAGGGTACCGGCATGGGTATTATCGCTGAATCCGATTTTGATACCGCCATTGACATCGAGTCGCTCGGCCGGTACCGTAACTCCAATTCCCACTGTCTCGTCGTTGGTCACCGTCATGATATCAGTGCCCGAATTCGACTTTATGGTGAATTGAGCATAGAGCAAGGATGCAAAGAGCTGAGTGAACAGGATACAATAAACGATTTTCATAGGATGCCTCTCCGTCCCCATGGTGTGGAATGTGTCCCGGTAAAGTGACATCTGTCCTGATATTGTGATGGACAGGTGTCCAGATAGCCTGGATTTAACAGTTAAAAATAACAAGTTAAGTTGTTTTAAAATCCATTGCGGATTCGTGCAATATTTGTACCCAAAACAATGGTGTCCTGTGAATGCATTAAAGCCATTCCCGGCATCTGACGGGGATACCTCCGGCCACCCCTGGAGTCTCGATAAACAGGACATGTTTCTCTTTTTTTGATCTCGTTCCCGGCCTCTGGTCGGGAATGCCTCAGGGCGGCTCTGCCGCCCTGCAATCTCCGGCAAAGGCTACATCTTTTGCCTTTACCCGCTCCCACATTCCCGCCTTCATAATTGCCTTTTAACTTTCTGGAAAAAGCCATCCATAAAAGTATCAAAAAGATAATATTTTTCTTTTAATAATTATTTTAATTGACTATTCTTTAAAAAAAGTTTCTTGTTCTCACCTCAACATGCGAATCACAAAATGCACATACAAAGGACTTGCCAGGCACCCCTCGTGTGATATTGGCTCCTGTTGAACAGTGACAAGGTTAAGCCGGGAGATTTGATGATGAATCGTCGAGAGAACGGTCTGTTTTTTGGAGTATTTGTATTCATGGTTTGGGTGTCAATGGTATTTGGTGCAGACACCACCACCGACCCAAAGGGATCAACCTTTACCCGATCATCTGCCGCTCAACACACGATCCAGAAAACCGGGCACCCCACGGGGATGGCGGCCGGGGATACGGCGGTGTCCTGGGATAATTCCTGGAGTTACAGCACCATCGGGTTGGACTATGACAGCGATCTGCAGTTGTATTGGTACGCACATGAATCGCAGTCCAGTACCCACCATCCCTGCATCTACCTTACCGACAGTTCCGGAACGGTCTACACGAGCTTTGCTCTCTCCGAGACCAACTCCGGCTGGCCCTGGCAGCTCGACAACCGCACGGGGATCGACCTGATGCCCAACGGTAATCTGCTCCTGCCGGATTACAACGGCGATCTCTCCTACGCCGATGACAATATCGTCGAAATCACTCCGGACGGCATCATCGTCAATGCCTGGGAGATGGATGACGAGGTGGGCAGCAATGACTGCGCCAACGGTTATTCTATTCACAGCATTATCGATATCGCCGCCATCTCCTGCACCGACGACACCATTCACGCCTATGCCACGGCCGCGTATGATAGCAATATGGTTTATGAAATCAAGCTGGCCCGCACCGGCACCTTGTGGACACCGAACAGCTGGGTGATGGTCGGCATTGATTCCACCGAGACTCTGGGTCTCGAAGGCTCTCAAATGAGAGATGTGCTGGGTATCGATATCATGGGAGACAAGGTCGTGCTCAGTTCCTGGCATACCACCCAGGTTGCCTTTTTTGACCTGGATATGACGTTTATCGATACCGTTTACGCCAATCATGACTCATCCGGTGGATACAATTCGGGGGTCTGTTTCGTGGACGATACCAACCCCTTGCTCATGACCGTAACCGATTTTAACTCGGATTATAGCGGCATCCCGGAGACCGGATTTGAGTTCAACACCCCTCCCACGGTGAGCGACATTGCCGATACCAGTGCTTATGTCAATATCGCCATCGGCCCGATCGACTTTACGATCGACGACGATAATACCGAGCCGGCCAACCTAACCGTGACCGCCACCTCTGACAATCAGGCGTTGATCCCGGATGCCAACCTCAGCCTGGGCGGCAGTGGTCATGACCGTACCCTCACCGTGACCCCGGCCGCAGACCAGAGCGGTACGGCCAAGATCACGGTGACCGTGACCGATGAGAGGGATCTCACCGCCACGGATCAGTTCGATGTGACCATCATTCCGGTGGGGTCGCTGCTCCACGTCGACAGCGACACCGGTGTGGATGATCCGGGACGCGACGGTTCATCCGGTGAGCCCTTTGCCACCCTCAGCTATGCCGTGGGCCGCGCCACAGCCAACGACAGTATCGATATTACGGGTACGATTACCGCCGACGGTGTGGCCGGTGACGGTATCGTGATCGACAAGCATCTCGTCCTCCGGGGACAGGGTGCCGATGAGACGGTTATTCAGGGCCATGCCACCGATGCCGCCAGCGCCGACCGACGCTGTCTGACCCTTGCACCCGGTGTCTCTGTGTTCCTCAAGAACCTGACGCTGCGACACGGCAACGCCGATGGCGGTGGCGCCATCAAACATTCGGGGGACGCTCTGACGCTGAACTCGTGCGTCCTCACCGATAATCTCAGCACCGGCTCCCCTGACGATCCCCACGGTGGGGCGATTCTCAGCACCGGCTCTTTGCGCCTGGTCAAATGCACGGTCAGCAACAACTCGAGTGATCAGTACGGCGGCGGGATCTATGCCGCCGCGGATCTAACCCTGGAACGATCCACCCTATCCGGGAATACGGCCGTGAGAGGCGGGGCGGTCTACTGCCGTCCGGAGAATCAGAACAACCCGCTCAAGATGACAAACAGTACTGTGTCGGGAAATACCGCAACCACCGACGGAGGGGCGGTGTACCTGGATTCGGGACGGTACCCGTTTACCATCACCCTGACCAATGTTACCGTGGCGGACAACAGCGGTGGGTCCGGAGGCGCGTCGGGTCTTTATGCTTCGGCAGTCAATCTGATGGACCTCGATCTCGTCAATTGTCTGCTCGACAACAGCACGCTCCCCAATTATGCCCAATCCGGCAGCGGGTCTTTTACATTGTCCCGCTCCTATACCCTGTGCAGTGACGCCTCCATGGACGTGACCGGGATGGGAAATCAGAATACTGTCGATCCTTTGCTGCAGCCGCTGGCAGATAACGGCGGGGACACAAAGACCCATGCCCTGGCAGCCAACAGTCCGGCTGTGGATGCCGGTACCGCCAAAGGTGTACCCAACATCGACCAGCGGGGAATGGTGCGGCCCCTGGGTCTGGGTTATGACATCGGTGCCGTGGAACGGGTACCACAGACATTTTTCGTCAATGCGACCCTGGGTGTCGATGCCGCTCTCCGGGATGGCTCGGTCCTCGAGCCCTGGGCCACCATCAGCTATGCCCTCGGACGCGATGAGGTGGGGGAGGGCGACATCCTCAATCTCACGGGATCGTTTGTTGCAGATGGCGTAAGCGGCGATGGCATCGTGATAGACAAGTCGCTGACTCTTACCGGCCAGGTGGGCCTGCCGGCGGCGGTGGCGGCGCACTCTACCAGCGCCGCCCTGGCCGATCGGCGTTGTTTTACCATCGCGTCCGGCAAAACGGTCAGCCTGATGAATATGCAGATCACCAACGGCAATGCGGGAAGCAACTATGGCGGTGGCATCTATAACGAGGGTTACCTGAATCTGACCAACTGCACGGTACACAACAATGAGGCCACCCGCGGTGGAGGAATCTATTCCACACACCAGCTGCAGCTGTCCCAGACAACACTGCACCACAACAGGTCTGTGGAGCATGGGGGCGGAATTTTTGTCTATCTGTCTGATCCCACATCCGGAGGTGGAGGGATGAGTGCACTGCCTGTTCAGAACCTTTCCCTGTTGAACTGTACCCTTTCGGGCAACATCGCTGGCCTCGGCGTTGGATTTGGCGGCGGTGTCTATTTACATGCAGAGAGCGTCAACGCACCCACACGGATGGCCGCTGATTTGGTCAATGTCACCCTTGCCAACAACAGCTGTACCGATATAGGCGCCGGTATGTTTCTGGAGGCGGAATCCGCGGATGTGGACTCGGCGGTGATCAGACTGCGACTGAAAAACAGTATCCTCTCCAGCGCCAGCGGCAGCGAGACCCATTTGGCCACCAACGGATCGAAAACAGCCGTTCAGGTGGAACGGTCCCATACACTCGTGCGGGATGTCAGTCTGTCTGCTACTGGCGATGGCAATCTGAACAATATCGATCCGCTTTTGGATCCCCTGAATCACAATGGCGGCGATACGCCGACCCATGCTCTGCAGAGCACCAGCCCGGCCAAAAACGCCGGCACCACCGACGCCATCTGGCATACCGTCGATCAGCGGGGCCAGCCTCATGTGGGTGCACCGGATATGGGCTCCTATGAAGCCCAGGGCCAGGGTGTGAAGCTGGCCCTCAGCCTGTGGCTGGATGGACCCTACGACGCGGATGGCGATAGTATGACAACCCGTCTGCACCAACAGTCACTGATTCCACAGACCTCGCCCTATGAAGAGGATCCCGTGACCCTCGGCCAGCTTCCGGATGTGAACCTCGTGGACTGGATCCTGGTGCAGTTGCTGTCGGCTGACGGCACCCAGGTGATGGCCAGCCAGAGTGCCTTTCTGACCCGGGACGGCAGTGCCGCCTCTACCAGCGGTGCGGATACCCTGGATTACGACGGGATTACCAATGCCTCGTTTATCATTCAGGTGCAGCATCGCAATCATCTCCAGGTGCGGAGCAGCGTTGCTGTGCCCCTGTCATCGGGCGATGCCGTGACCTATGATTTTACCACTCAATTCTCGGCCGCGGGGACGAATCCGCTCAAAGAGCTGGAAAGCGATGTGTGGGGACTGCCCGCCGGCGATGCCACCTCGGATGGCGAGCTCACCAGCCGGGACTATGTGATCTGGTACAATCAATACCAGCAGGGGATCAGCGGCTATCGCTCCGGCGATTTCCAGCTGAACGGAACCCTCGACTCTGTCGACTATGACCTGTGGGAGGTCAATACCCGGACCGGGTATGGGACGGAATGAACGATTGAACGTTAAAAAAGAATACCACGGAACACACGGAAAAAAGATCGGACGACATGGAACGGAATTCGAATGGATCAAAAAAAATTAAACGCAGAGGGCGCCGAGACCGCAGAGG